>JAGRFM010000065.1 GCA_020446045.1 Nitrosomonas sp. | reverse complement strand
TGGGTGTAAATGATTGATATTCATTTGGATTGCCGGTTTTCGGGCAGACACTAATTAAGGAACTACAATGGCAATTTTTACCCACGTTACATTAGGTACAAATAATTTTGATGCAGCAGTTACATTTTACGACGCTGTATTAGGCGCGCTGGGCATCAACAACCTTGGCAAACTTCACGATACAGCCATGATGTATGGCAAAGAATCTTTTGAATTTGTGATTCTCACACCTTCAAATGGCGAGCCTGCCTGCAGTGCAAATGGTGGGACTGTAGGATTTGCGGCAGCCAGTCGGGATGCAGTACATAAGTTCCATGAAGCCGGATTGGCCAACGGTGGTATCGATGATGGTAAACCTGGCCCACGCAGTTTTGCTCCAAATGCTTACGCAGCCTATCTGCGGGATCCTGATGGCAATAAGATTACGGCTATTTGCTTTGCCCCGGAGTGAACTTAACAGCTGAGTGATTGTTGATGCCAGTTTAAAACTGACCGGCTAAAGCTATTTGTGCTAATTGAATTTTGACCAGGCAACCCAAGTACCCGGCTTAACTCTTGAAGAGGCCTGAAGCGGTAGCCGGTATTGATGTTGTAACAGAGAAAGACGGCTGTCGGCCAAAACCAGTCTGTGGCCTGTTTCCAGTGGACGGCTGATCAACCTTTAAAAGCGGGCATTCAGTAAATCCTAACTTTTATATCTATAAGCATGAAACTTAATGAAATTAAAATCACTATTTTTTATTTTGAGGCACGAAAATAGGCTGTATGGCTGAGTGGGCATGGTTTTTCAGGGTTTTTGCAACTGGTTAACTTTTAGGTAAAAGTTAACCGTAAGCCCTCAATCCTTCCACCTACCACTTACCTCACTTCAATGATTTAATGAACTCCGGTGTCAACGGAAGCAATTCATCGATACGGTTATTGGGCCAGGCGGGGAGTTTAGTGAGTGTTTCTTTGAGCCATGTTGCGGGATTGATGTTGTTTAGCTTGGCGGTGCCGAACAGGGTTTGAATGGCTGCTGCACGCTGACCGGCGCGTTCCGATCCGGTGAATAGCCAGTTCTTTTTCCCGATGGCGATGGGACGAATAACGTTCTCTACCGGGTTGTTGTCGATCGGTAGATGACCGGTTTGCGAGTAGCGGATCAGGCTTTTCCAGCGTTTGAGTGTGTAATCCAATGCTCTGGCGGAACCGCCGCCGTTTGCGGTTTGCAGGCGGGTTTGAGTCAGCCATTCTTGCAGGGCGTCCAGTAGGGCGTCCAGTGCCGGCAGGCTTTTTTCCGCGCGCAGCTGCTGACGTGCTTCGCTACTCAAGTGCTTGCCTTCTGCTTCAATCGCATATAAGGCGCCGATACGCTGCAGTGCCTCGAATGCCATTGGACTGGCATTGGCCTTGTGGAGATCGAAGAATTTGCGCCGCGCATGTGCCCAGCAACCCAGTTCGATACAGGGCAATACTGTTCTGGAGAACAGCGGTTTGTAGCCGCCATAGTCGTCGACGAGCAAGTGGCCTTGCCAGTTTTGCAGGAAGTTTTGTGCATGCCGGCCGCTTCGGCCGGCTTGATAGTCGAAAATGACGATGCGTGGCCCAGGATCAAGATCGTTGCTACGGTAGGCCCATAGATAGGCCTTACGGGTTTTACCGTTGCCCGGCTCAAGTTGCGCGACGGGTGTTTCATCGGCATGAAGCATGTTGCCCTGCAGCAGATGCCAGATCAAGCGGTCGACTAACGGTTGCAGGGCTACACCGGTACGGCCAACCCATTCTGCCAGCGTGGAACTGGACAGCGTGACTTGTTCGCGCGCGGCCATTTGTTCCAGGCGATAGAGTGGCAGATGGTTCAGGTATTTACTGGTTACCACCCAGGCCAGCAAGCCCGGTGCCGCCATGCCGCCGTCGATTACTGCCGGTGGCACCGGTTCGGCTGTGACGGTTTCGCAGGTTCTGCAGGCATACTGCGGTCGAATGTGACGATGAACAAAGAATTTGGCCGGTTCAACATCGAGTTGTTCGGTAACGTCTTCGCCAATCTTAACCAGATCGCTGCCGCACTGGCTACATTGGCAAGATTGCGGTTCGTGACGATGTTCAACGCGTGGCAAATGTTCAGGCAACGGCTGGCGGCCAGCACGGCTGCGCGGTGATTTGGGTTTGCTGTCTTTGCTGGGTGATGTGTCGATCTGTTCGATTTCTGCATTGACGGCGGCGATATCGGCCAGCACCGATTCTTCAAACAGGCTGGGATGTTCAAATGGCGGCAGTGATTCGCTCTTTCGACCAAAGCGAATGCAGCGCAAATGCGCCAGTTCCAATGTGAGCGCCTGGATTTTAATCTCCTGCGCACGGATTTCTTGCTGGGCCTGATCAAGCAGCGTTTGAACAATGTCGGTTACCTGCTGTTTGGTAGTCGCATCGAGGTTCAATTGATCAAGCTGTGTCAATGATTTCATGGTCGCCATTATACCACAAAACGACCATAACATGCTGTTAATATTGAATTGTCGCATAACACTACACCTGCAAATGAGCAGGTGGCAGTGCCGACAAACGCCGCCAATCCACACCCGCCGTGAGCCATTCCCACTGCACTCTCGTCAATTCAAAACAGCGATCTTCCAGCTTCGGCCACACAAACCGACCTTGATGCAATCGGCGTTGGCATAACCAGACTCCCGTACCATCCCACAACAACACCTTGATGCGATTGCCTGCACGGTTGCAAAACACAAACGCCGAACCTGAGCATGGTGAATACCCCAAGGACTGCTGAACAATCATCGACAAACCGTCAATGCCCCGGCGCATGTCTACCGGTTCAACCATCATCCGGATTTGCCCGCCATGTGCAATCAATTCAGACATCGCAACAACTCAACCAACCATTGCGGTGAAACATCTGCCGGTATTTCCAGTACATGGCAGCTAGAACCTCGTAATTTCAAAGAATTCATCGGTGACGATTCCGGTTTGATCGTTACCGGCACCAGCGTTGCCGTTTGATTGTCTGCACAGTCATCACGATAAATTCTCAACCAGTTACCAAATGTCTTGGCATTCAATCCTTGCTTACGACAATAAGCAGCCTGGCTCATGCCGCTTGATTGCCAGGTTTTAATATGCTTTTGTTGATGTTGCTGTAATTTCATCAATTATCCTCCTGAAAAATTAACTCAGGCAGGATAATGAAATCCGGTGATTATTTTAATATGGTGGGGACGGAAGCTTACAGTTAACCAGTTTATTGGTTCAGATGTTAGGAAAATGGAGTAGGTACTACGATCTTTAACTCTCGATAGATTATGTTATCAATAGTAAACATGGGAAAATAAATTACTTGTTTTATCTGTTTAGGTATAGGCACTGAGCCCGCTCTCAAGAACGGTGGTAGCTTGGAAAAAACCTCCACATCCGAGAGAAACCCTATTTCTCTTCTAATCCGCCAAATAGTGTGTAAAGGATATGTGATGTGGTCATCGCATACACGGTCTCACCTACCACAAGCAGACCTTGAAATTGATCGAAATTAGCGATTCCAGTGTTAGTTGCTTTTAGATAGACAATGATCGAGATATACAACACGAACGTGATTGGCACAAAGATATACGCAAACAATGTCAAACTATCCAATTGTTCCGAATTCATGATTACGGAACTTTTCTGATCTCTAATGAAATTAAAAATCGCCATGCTGTAACCGGCAAATACGGGCAGAACAATGGCTCCAGTCGTAATAAACTCGTTATACGTGAAGCCGTTCGATAAAAAAGCCACAAACAATATAAAAAGGATGTAAGTATGTGCAATAATAAAAAAAATGCCTAAGGTTATGCGTAATTTAGTTCGTGTCACTTGTTCCCCCTTTTTTCGCTATCTCCTGCAAATTAGTTATCAAATTTTGCGTGTATCTCAATAACGGTTGATAGTATTCTCTTTCCATAGACTGATATGCACTATCGGTAGGAATTCGGTCTCCTGCTCCTGTCGCATAATACCCGTCCACGATGAGGTAGACCATCATCGCCTCAGGTTGAGGCACATAGATCAGATTTAACTTCAGATGCTCCCAGTATTTCTCGGTTATTATCACTTCGCCGCGGAGCGACTTGATGCTTAGTTGGGCGCGATTTTGGTCTCTCTTTAAGATATTAACATCGGCACTCTTTTGCTCGAAGATTTTTGCAAAATAGCCAAGTAAAAAATCTAAATCTAGTTGTTCTATATGCAAGTTTGCACTTCCAGTTGGAGCGCGTGGCCGAGAGTTTTCATACATCGCTTTCCCAATTAATGCGTCGGCATCCACCGACGCTAATAATAGTGACTGCCTACATGCGACCGAGATAGCAGACAACTTTCTGAAAATAGCGATCCACGCTTCTTCGTGTGTAACTTCGACATCAATCCAATAACTAACACCCGAGCCATGTAGCGAACCATTTATGGCAGAGAAACCAAACCTACCAAGAAGTGCTTCAAGCTCCTTCTCGGTTACGCTATCAGCAGGTCGTACATGAACTGTTCCTGGACTAGCAATATTATATTCGGCGCATTCGCTGTAGGATATTGCCGAAGAACTGACAAAAAGACTGAAAATTGTTGCAGCTATCAAGACATGCCGCTTTAGGCAAACTGGAAATAAAATGAAACTGTTGACCATTTGTTCTTCCCATTGAAAGAACCACCTCTCAGATTTTGGGGTGGCGCCTAAGATAATTATGGCTCTGTTGCAAGAGATAATAAAGTTAGTGCATTATCGCGTTTTTCAGGCTAATTCACAATGTCAGATTTCAAATGGAGTCATTATCAGGGTGAGCTAATATTGGGATGTGTCCGATGATACAGATTTTAACTGATACATATGTTCAAAAAGGCTATTTGAGGTCGTAATAGAGTTTCTGAGAAAAACGTCGCTAGGAAATAATTGGCATGCAGCAGAAAGGATTAATAGGGGTTAAGTTAGGATAGGTGATGTAAGAAGTTTTACAATAGCGAAAGACGCATCACACACCTTTGTTGGAGCTTGCCCAGTGTGACACACTAAAACTCCTTAACTTTTATCCAATAGTTAACCAGTTTTATTGCGCTAGTCCGAGAAATAATGCATGAGGTTGACATGGGTTTGTACATTACCATCAATTTTTCAAAGGTTCAGCAATAGATCGGATTGGCGCAACAGAATCGACTGTCCGCTTATTCTTGCTATGCTGTCATTTTGCTAAATTGGGCGAGTGACTCATAAGGGTCGCAAGCTGACTATAGTATTTCACATCAAACGTTTGCGAAAGTGCATTTCATTGCCACCCGGTCACTTCATAGCCCTTTTCCTGCAGGCATCGATTGACGAAGTTGGCATAAGCCTGGTTGGGCTGTGAGGGTCTTGTTGCGGTGAAAATGCCTCTGAACAATCCCCAGACAGCACC
>JAGRFM010000064.1 GCA_020446045.1 Nitrosomonas sp. | reverse complement strand
CTTTTCAGCGCCACTGACTGTGTTAGGCCTTTTGACAAGGGAATAACCATTGCCTGCAAGCCCTGCCTTGCCAGTAACACTGAAAAGCTAACTGTATCCGTAAATATTAAGTTGAAGGAGTACTAGGTAGTCTTTCTATAAAATGACCTGGTCAATTTTAAGCCGGTATCAACACCTTTAATCCTTTTCTGAATGCTGTTCCAGGTGCTGCATTATAATGTCATCAGTTATATTTCCACTCGTTGTACAAAAGTATCCTCTAGTCCAAAATGCTCCCCCCAATACCGCTTCTTTAATTCAGGAAACTCTTGTTCAATCTTCTGCAAAGAACGCTCCTTTAATTGTTGCATGAAATAGCTTACTGATTATTGGAAGAATCTCTACACTTTTCTGTTTTACCTGCTTATTCCGGAATATCAAAGCTACCATACATACAAGTACTGCACCAAAGTACAATTACATCATAAATTCAATGCATTATGATGTGATTGCTGCAAATTAACGGTGAACGGATTTCCAGCTTACAAGATGTCAGTACCTGCAAGCTAATAATGTTTTTGCTGCTGCTGATGTATTGAATGGTAACTAATTTTTTAGGTATGGATTTATTAAACAGGAGGTATTTCAAATGAAAAAACAAACGATACTAACTGCCGCAGTTGCTGCAGTTTTTGGTCTGTCAATAGTTGGCGCAGCAAATGCAGCGGTTACTTTTGGCGATGGCGGCACAGCGCTTCAAGGTGTTTTGGATAACATTACAGTTGCGCCAGTTGTGGGAGACTCGAGTGTAGATGTTAACACTGATCAATTAGTGAATGATAAGCACTGGTCCATCACCGGTGCTGGCGGTTCAGTTGCTTCAATCATTGTTGAATTGGCCGGGTTCGCCAACCAAAACACTTTTGGTGTATATGATTCTACAAATCCTGGAGTTGGTGTGCAACTTTTCAATGGTGTAGCTGGGGCTGGCGACCAAGTGTTTATGAGCATTAAGATCGATGGTTCCGTATTTGTAAATAATTTAGATAGCGGAGTTGATTTTGCGGGCAATAGCTTTGGATACTGGTTGAACACACCACAACAAAATACCTGGTATTCTGATTCCGCTTTGAACCTTGATGGCAAAGATCATTTGGCGGCTTATCTAGGTACGAATACTGACACCGTTCAACTTCCAGGTCTTGCCGCAGGATTGTGGACCAACAATGAATACGTTATGGCATGGGAAGATCTGTCCTTTAATACAGGTTCAGATGCAGACTACACCGATTTTGTTGTAATGGTTGAGTCTGTCAAGCCAATTCCAGAGCCAGGTATTCTTGCATTAATGGGTCTTGGGTTGCTTGGTTTCATGGATAGACGCCGTTTTACCACCAAAGTATAAAAATTAGAAAACAAATCGATTATTGGTTTAAAAACCTCATGGGGTTTCCCCTCATGAGATATTTTTGTCGTAAATTCTCTTATCAAGATCTGCCGGTGTGAACTGATGTGGTCTAATGAAACGGGCATATCCACCCCGTCAAAAAAAGGTTAAATCAAACCATTACCGGCCCTATCGGTAATGGTTTTTTTGAGACGCCCAGTCGAATGTTTTTCAATCACGCACGATTAAAAACGCAGCAATAATCGGTCATTCAGGTTAAAATGCGCGGATGAATCGCGTTTATCATCCAACTGACATTATCCGTCCTGAAATACTCGAGCTGAAAGCTTATCATGTACCACCGGCAACAGGCATGATCAAGCTGGATGCGATGGAAAATCCTTATACGTTGCCGCAAAACCTGCAACATGACATTGCGCACCTTGCTGGTACAGCGCCGATTAATCGTTATCCCGATCCCAACGCGGCAGACTTGAAATCCGCTTTACGGAAAGCGCTTGGCATACCCGAATCGATGGCGCTCATGCTGGGTAACGGTTCGGATGAAATTATCCAGATCATTGCCATGGCTACAGCAAAACCAGGAGCAGTTTTGCTGAGTGTTGAGCCCGCATTTGTCATGTTCCGCATGATTGCGACATTTGCCAATTTGCAATATGTCGGTATCCCGTTAAAAAAGGATTTTTCACTTGATATCGATGCCATGCTTGACGCCATAGCTGAGCATAAACCCGCAATCATATTTCTGGCTTATCCGAATAACCCGACAGGCAATCTGTTCGATAAAAAAGACATTTTGAAGATCATTGAGGCCACACCGGGCATTGTTGTTATCGATGAAGCCTACCACGCTTTTGCCGATGCGAGCATGATCGGCGAACTGGCGAATTATCCCAATTTGCTGCTGATGCGCACTTTGTCGAAATTAGGCCTGGCGGGCTTGCGCTTAGGTCTGATAGCAGGCCGTTCAATCTGGCTTAACGAATTTGAGAAAATCCGTTTGCCTTATAATGTCAGCGTTCTGACGCAACATATTACCCAAATTGTATTGCATCATATGGATGTTTTACTGGCTCAGGCCGAACAGATTAAGACGGAGCGATCAAGAATGATTACGCAATTGTCTGCCATGAATGGGCTTGAAATTTTTCCATCCGACGCCAATTTCATCCTGTTCCGTGTCAACAATGCAACTAAAATCTTCCAGATGCTCAAAGATAAAGGAATTTTGATTAAAAACCTTGATAGCTCGCATACCTTGTTGGATAATTGCTTACGTGTTACTGTGGGTACATTTGATGAAAATACACAATTTATTGCGGCATTACAAAATCTGTTAAACGATAACAATTAAATTTCACCGATTAATAATATTTACCAACGATACCTAAGTAACACCCACCTAATACACGTTCAGTTTTTATGCGTCAGGCACAGATCACACGCAACACGCTGGAGACCCGGATTACGGTCAACCTGAATCTGGATGGCAAGGGAAATGCCGTTCAGGATACCGGTGTTCCCTTTCTAGAGCATATGCTCGATCAAATTGCACGCCACGGCATGCTGGATTTTGAGATCACAGCGAAAGGCGACCTGCATATCGATGCGCATCATACGGTTGAGGATATCGGCATTACCCTCGGACAAGCCTTTGCCAAGGCCGTAGGCGACAAAAAAGGCATACGCCGCTACGGGCACGCTTATGTTCCCCTTGATGAAGCGCTGTCACGCGTAGTGATTGATTTATCGGGACGCCCGGGATTGGTTCTTAATGCTGAATTTGTGCGTGCTCGCATCGGTGATTTTGACGTCGATCTTATCAATGAATTTTTTCAGGGATTTGTCAATCATGCACTGATTACGCTGCACATTGATAATCTGGCCGGCAAAAATGCACATCATCAGGCCGAGACCATATTCAAGGCATTTGGACGTGCATTGCGTATGGCGCTGGAAAACGATCCGGCAGCCGCGGGTGTTATTCCCTCCACCAAAGGTACGCTATAAGTAATAATCGTTTCTGACCATGAATAAGCATGACTGATATAGCAATTGTCGATTACGGAATGGGAAACTTGCGTTCCGTACACAAAGCACTCGAGCATGTTGCACCCAATACTTCCGTCGTCGTGACCAATGATCCGGCAGTCGTCAATCAGGCAAAACGTGTTGTCGTACCCGGGCAGGGTGCAATGCCGAATTGTATGCATGAACTCAAAATGTACGGGCTGCAGGATGCAGTCATACAGTCAGCCAAAACCAAGCCGTTTTTAGGAATCTGCATTGGTTTACAGATGCTGTTTGAAGAAAGTGAAGAGGGCCATGTCAAAGGGCTTAATATTCTGCCCGGAAAAGTCGTGCACTTTCCCGCAGAGGCGATGATTACGCCGGAAGGGCAAAAACTCAAAGTCCCGCATATGGGTTGGAATCAGGTTTACCAGACTATCGATCATCCGTTGTGGGAGGGTATCGCCAAAGATGCGCGCTTTTATTTCGTACACAGTTATTATGTGGATACACCTGATGAAAATTCCATTGCAGCTCAGAGTCAATATCCTTTCTCATTTACTTGTGCGGTTGCCAAAGATAACATTTTCGCGGTACAGTTTCATCCTGAGAAAAGTCATACAGCCGGATTAACACTTTTACGTAATTTTTCAAACTGGACACCCGAAACCTGAATACAATCCAGGAAAAAATTACCATGAAGATAAAAACAGATATAGACTAATTACATAACACAATAGTTTTTAACCCAATTGATTCTCAACTAGGCTATGCTGATAATTCCTGCAATAGATCTCAAAGACGGACACTGTGTCCGATTGAAACAGGGCGTAATGGAAGATGCAACGGTTTTCTCGAATAATCCGGGAGAAATGGCGACACACTGGCTGGAACAAGGTGCGCGGCGTTTGCACTTGGTTGATTTAAACGGTGCGTTTGCCGGTAAGCCTAAGAACAAGACAGCTATCCAGGAAATTGTACGCGCCATTGACGATGAAATCCCTATTCAACTGGGTGGCGGCATTCGTGACCTCGATACCATAGAAAGTTATCTGGATGATGGCGTATCCTACATCATTATCGGTACCGCAGCCGTCAAAATACCCGGTTTTCTACACGATGCCTGCAGTGCCTTTCCGGGCCAAATCCTGGTTGGACTGGACGCCAAGGAAGGCAAGGTGGCCGTCGACGGTTGGTCCAAGATAACCGGTCACGATGTCGCTGATCTGGCATTGAAATTTGAAGATTACGGTGTCGAAGCTATTATTTACACGGATATAGGGCGTGACGGCATGCTTTCGGGCGTCAATATTCAGGCAACCGTGGAACTGGCCAGAAAACTGACCATACCGGTCATCGCCAGCGGCGGTATCAGCAATCTTGGCGATGTCAAAACACTGTGCGAAAACGAATTTGAAGGCATTATGGGCGCAATAACCGGTCGTGCTATTTATGAAGGCTCATTGAATTTCAAGGAAGCACAGGAACTGGCAGACAAACTGTTCCAGGAAAACGGAAACTGATTACTTCTCAACATTACTTCATATGGGCTTTTAACGTTACATGAGCCTCGCCAAACGTATTATTCCCTGCCTGGATGTGACTGACGGTCGTGTCGTCAAAGGCGTCAATTTTGTTGAACTGCGCGATGCGGGTGATCCGGTAGAAATTGCACGGCGTTATAACGATCAGGGTGCTGATGAACTCACTTTCCTGGACATTACCGCCAGTTCGGATAATCGCGATCTGATTCTACATATCATCGAGGATGTCTCGTCTCAGGTTTTCATTCCGCTTACCGTTGGCGGCGGTGTGCGACAGGTCGAAGATGTACGCAGACTGCTGAATGCCGGTGCGGATAAAGTCAGTATCAATACATCTGCGGTTTTAAATCCTCAACTTGTTGCCGATGCCTCCGGTCATTATGGCGCACAGTGCATTGTTGTCGCCATTGATGCCAAGCGTGTCGATTCACCCGATGACAATCCGCGCTGGGAAGTGTTTACGCATGGCGGACGCAAACCGACCGGGCTTGAAGTGATTAGCTGGGCGAAAAAAATGCAGGAACTTGGTGCTGGCGAAATTTTATTGACCAGTATGGACAGAGACGGAACCAAAAATGGTTTTGACATCCCCCTGACACGAGCCGTTTCTGATGCCGTTGATATTCCTGTCATTGCCAGTGGCGGTGTTGGCAATCTGGATCACCTTGTCGCCGGCATCTTGAAAGGACATGCCGACGCTGTACTGGCTGCGAGTATTTTTCACTATGGTGAATATACGATACAGCAGGCAAAACAACGCATGGCAGAGCATGGTATCGAAGTGCGCTTGTGATGCTACAATAGCGCATCATTATCAATTACTGGCTTAAAAACGATGGCCACAACATGGCTGAATGAAATCAACTGGTCTGATGACGGACTGATCCCCGCGATTGCTCAAGAAGCGCAGAGCGGTAAAATTCTGATGGTTGCATGGATGAATCCCGAAGCGCTTCGGTTAACGGTTGAGAAAGGAGAGGCCGTTTACTGGTCTCGTTCGCGCAAAAAACTCTGGCATAAAGGTGAGGAATCGGGACATATTCAAAAGGTCAAGGAAATTCGTATGGATTGCGATGGCGATGTCGTATTGCTGACCGTCGAACAAGTCGGCGGCATCGCATGCCATACTGGACGGCATAATTGCTTCTTCAGAAAACTGGAAAACGATCAATGGGTCGTCACTTTGCCTGTACTAAAAAACCCGGATAGCATTTACAATAAATGACACAATATACCATTTTGCATCGTTTGGCGGAGATAATAGAAACCCGCAAACAGGCGGATGCAGGCAGTTCGTATGTTGCCAAGCTATTGCAAGGCGGACAAGACAAAATTCTCAAAAAAATAGCCGAAGAGTCGGCGGAAACCATTATGGCTTCAAAAGACGGTGATGGCGAACATGTCGTACGCGAAATTGCCGACCTTTGGTTTCATTGCCTGGTATTGCTGGCTCATCACGGACTATCGCCCGAAGACGTATTTCAGGAGTTGGAGAAGCGGGAAGGCATATCGGGTATTACTGAAAAAGCAGCACGGAAAAACGAATAAATAGGGAAAGCATATTTATGGATAATTGTATTTTTTGCAAAATTACGCAAAGCGAAATCCCGGCTGAAAAAATTTACGAAGATGATGACGTCATTGCATTCAATGACATCAATCCGGCCGCTCCCGTCCATTTTCTGATCATACCCAAAATACATGTTGCTTCATTGCTTGACTGTGAGGAAACTCACCAGTCGATATTGGGGAGAATGTTATTATTGGCGCCGAAGATTGCGCAAGAACAAGGTTGTGCTGATGGTTTTCGCACTATCATCAACACGGGCCGGGTAGGCGGTCAGGAAGTTTTTCATCTGCACATTCATATCATTGGAGGAAAAAACCGTCTGCCCGGGATGATTCACAAAACATAGCATGCATTATGTTTAAACCATCATGACAAGCTGCCCGTGTCAGGCTACACTTGGTCGCGTTCCATTTAAAAAGGAGATCGTAATGGGTACATTTAGTATTTGGCATTGGTTGGTTGTATTAGTCATAGTCGTTCTGGTTTTTGGCACCAAAAAACTGCGCAATTTGGGTGGCGATCTTGGCAGTGCCATCAAAGGATTCAAGGAAGGCATGAAAGATGCCAACAACGAGACGGACAATAATGAAACGAAAACGTCCAACACGGGCAACCTGACATTCGACGAGGAAGTCAAACACGCTTCAACGGCAACAAATACTTTCAAGGAAAACATTCAATCTCAGGAAACGGCTCATGCTACGACTGCTGCAACGGCATCCGCCAACAAAGAAACCATCACAGTGGAAGCGACTCCTGTAAAAGAAGAAACACAGAAAAGTGAAGACAGTCATGCTTCAGGCGAAACAGCAGAGAATGAAAAAACATCAAGTAAAAGTTAACATCCTTAACGGATAATTAACGAATAAGCACCATCATGTTTGACATCAGTTTCTTTGAAATTATGATCATCTCCATCATCGGACTGATCGTGATTGGCCCGGAACGCCTGCCCCAAGTGGCGCGTACACTGGGCCATTTGATGGGCCGATGCCGCCAATTGGTATATAGCGTCAAAACGGATATCCATAATGAACTGCGCATGGAAGAACTGAAAAAAATGCAGGATTCCGTGCAGGAAACGGTACATTCCATAGAAAATTCCGTCCGCCAGGAAATCAATGAGCTAAAATCGACAGCGCAATTGGATGCCGCAACGGGTGCCGAACAGACGGAAAATCATCCGGAAACAAAACAGCGGGTTGATTCAGCCGAGAAATCGAACCCTACAATACCCGATCAACAAAAACCATCCGCCGCCCAGGATAAAACACCTTCACAATGACTGTTGATGCATACCAGCCCGTTTATACACCTTATTGACACATCAAATGCATCATGATTGAAGGTTCACTGCTAGCGCATTTATTAGAACTTCGCACCCGGCTGATTCGAATTGTCACCGGCCTGATGATCGGCTTTATCCCCTGTGCGTTCTATGCGCGAGAACTTTATACTATTCTGGCGCAACCGTTATTGGAAAAACTGCCGCAGGGCGGGCAAATGATTGCGACCGACGTTGCCACGCCTTTTTTCGTCCCGATGAAAGTCGCCATGATGCTGGCGTTTGTCATCACTTTGCCATATACGCTTTATCAGGCCTGGGCGTTTGTCGCGCCGGGTCTTTATTCCCATGAAAAGAAACTTGCGTTGCCGCTGGTCATCGGTAGCAGCTTGCTGTTTTTTTCCGGTATGCTATTTGCATACTTCGCGGCCCTGCCGCTGGTGTTTGAATTCATCACCTATTTCGCACCGGAAGGTGTCGCGGTCATGACCGACATCAACAAATACCTGAGCTTCGTGCTATCGATGTTCATGGCATTCGGCGTTACCTTCGAAGTGCCTGTGATCGTTATGGTACTGGTTAGAACGGGTATGATCACCATTGAGAAACTCCGGGAAATCCGTCCCTACGTCATTGTCGGCGCGTTTGTCATCGCCGCTATCGTTACACCGCCCGACGTGATCTCCCAGTTCATGCTGGCTGTTCCGTTGTGCCTGTTATATGAAGTCGGTATCATTATCGCCAATGCAACATTGAAGAAAGCTGCAAAGAAATCTGAAAAAAATGAATCTCAGAAATCTGCTGAATCCGCTGATTCTAATGAATCTGCCAACACGTCAGAAACCAGCACGGCAACTCCAATTCCAACTCCAACTGAAAACGACGAAAACAAAAAATAACTGCAATACAGTAACTCCTTCGCTCCGATAATCAACCGGTCACGAAACCAAAACCTGTTTTTGGGTTCAAAATAAATAGTTTGTGACGTTATTAGCAATAACAAAAATAGTTGGATATCTCTAAAAACTCAACTGTTCAAACTATCAGAAGGACACCTCCATGCTATCCGGAAACCGTAAAACCTTTTCATTGCATCCTGTCATAATCGGCCTGTTCATTTTCGGCATCCACCAGATTGTCATTGCGCAGCCTGAAATTCAAACCGAACACGGCAGATTACAGCAACAATCGCTTTCAACCGCTTCTCCGACACCCATACCCGGTGTCAAGCCGCATTCGGAATTACCGCCGGTAAGATCCATGCAACGAATTGGTACGGCGATCAATGGCGCACGAAACAGTGTCAGTATTAAAAGTACCGATGCCGGTATTGTTCACCGCCCCGCAGCACCATCAGCTCCTCTGACACCCATGCCACAATTTGCACCCAACTGTATCCACTGCGGTATTGTTGATTTCATTAACATTGCCCCGGAGTCCATGGTAAACGCTATCGCCAGTGGCATGATCGCCGGTACCATTGCACGCAAAATCGGCGGGCATGGTACTCACCAGGATACTCAATCTGAGCATCGCCATCACAGGGGGCATCATCAACAACACTATCAAGTTGGCGTCACGATGCAGGACGGCAGCCAGCAAGTCATTGTGGTGCCTGATATCAGCGGCCTGCAGCGTGGGAATAGGGTACAACTCAAAGACGGTATTTTGATGCCCGAATAAGTCACATGCCCTGCTTTCGGTCTGAAAGCTTGATTTTCCACGTACAGCCGCCATATGATAGATACTATTGTCTATCGTAGCAGTATCCAGAATCTTGTCAGTTTGAGGGAAAAAATAATCGACATGACGACAACCAAACAAATCGATTTGCCGATTGAAGGCATGACCTGCGCCGCATGCGCAACACGCATTGAGAAAAATCTGAACAAGCTGCCCGGCGTGGAAGCGGTGGTCAATTTTGCCAATGAAAAAGCCAGAGTTTCATACGACGACCAACAGATCAAAACTGCTGCACTGATCGAGGCCATCGAGAAAGCGGGTTTTCATATCACGCCGCAAACCGTGCAATTGCAGTTGCATAAAATGACTTGCGCTGCCTGCGGTAACCATATTGAGAAAGCGTTAAACAAACTCCCCGGCGTCACGGCGAGTGTCAATGTGGCAAACGAAACCGCCAAAGTACAGTTCAATCCTGCACTGGTAAATGTCAATCAATTGATTACAGCTGTAGAAAACGCCGGGTATGGCGCAACCGAAATCAGCGATACCAGTCATGCGGAAGAAAAAGCGCGCCGTCAGGCTGCCTATCAGGCTGAACTGAAATTATTCTGGTTGTCCGCCATCCTGACTTTGCCACTCGTCTTGCAAATGGTTGGCATGTTCACAGGTCATGGTATGGAAATATTACCGCGCTGGCTGCAATGGCTGCTGGCCACACCGGTACAGTTCTGGATCGGCAAACGATTTTATAGCGGCGCATGGCATGCGCTACGTGGCGGTGGCGCCAACATGGATGTTCTGGTGGCGCTCGGCACCAGCATGGCTTACTTCTTCAGTGCGGTTGTCACGGCTTTTGCGCTCGACCAGCATGTCTATTTTGAAGCCAGTGCTGCGATTATCACTTTGGTCTTGCTCGGCAAGCTCATGGAAGCGCGCGCCAAGGGCAAGACTTCCGAAGCGATTGAGGCGCTGATCAAACTGCAGCCGAAAACTGCGCGGATTGAACGTGATGGCAAGATTATTGAAGTACCAGCCGACAGCCTGCAGGTTAACGATATTTTTATCGTGCGTCCCGGCGAAAATCTGCCCGTTGATGGCGTGGTGATCGAAGGCACGTCGAGTATTAACGAATCCATGCTGACCGGTGAAAGCCTGCCTGTCAGTAAGCAGCCCGGCGCAGAAGTGTTTGCCGCCACCATCAACCAGCAGGGTCTGCTCAAATGCCGCGCAACCAGTGTCGGCGCACACACCCAGCTTGCAGCCATTATCCATCTGGTTGAAGAAGCGCAAGGCTCCAAAGCACCGATTCAGCGCATGGCTGATACCATATCCGGTATTTTCGTTCCGGTCGTGGTTGCCATCAGTATTGTTACATTGGGTATCACCTGGTGGTTGACGGCTGAGTTCGTCACGGCATTGATCCACGCAGTCGCCGTGCTGGTCATTGCCTGCCCGTGTGCATTAGGGCTGGCCACACCAACCGCCATCATGGTTGGCACCGGACGCGGTGCACAGGCTGGCGTGCTGGTCAAAAACGCCGCTGCGCTTGAACATGCTGAAAAAATCAAAACCGTGATTGTCGACAAAACCGGCACATTGACCGAAGGCAAACCGCAAGTGACCGACATTGTTCCCGCCGATACCCTCGGCGAACCGGAATTCATGCAAATCGCAGCGTCACTCGAACAAGGCTCCGAACACCCGCTGGCCCGTGCAGTGATGGACCGTGCTGAAGAAATGAACGTTACGCTCAAACCGGTCAACGATTTCTCGGCCGTCACCGGCAGCGGTGTCAAGGCACAAATTGATTCCACCCAATACCTGCTTGGTTCGCCGAATTTTCTTTCAAAACATGGCGCAACACTGGATCAGGACAAAATCAAGGTTATGCAGGCCGAAGGTAAAACCGTTATCGGCATCGCCGCCTTGGACAATGAAAATCCCCGCATCCTGGGCTATCTCGCCATCGCCGACAAGCTGCGCGACACCTCGGTCAAAGCCGTCAAACGTCTGCAGGAGATGGGCATTAGCGTCGTCATGCTCACCGGCGACAATCCGGT
Source organism: Nitrosomonas sp. (assembly GCA_020446045.1). Lineage (GTDB taxonomy): Bacteria > Pseudomonadota > Gammaproteobacteria > Burkholderiales > Nitrosomonadaceae > Nitrosomonas. Next base: position 2,675 of record JAGRFM010000064.1, on the reverse strand, counting down.
AACGGCTGCCGCTATTGCCAAACGCACCGGCATCACGGATTACCGCGCCGAAGTCCTGCCACAGGACAAAGCAGCGGAAGTCAAAAAACTCAAAGACAGCGGCACATTCACCGGCATGGTCGGTGACGGTATCAACGATGCACCCGCGCTTGCCGCTGCCGATGTCAGCTTTGCAATCGGCGCCGGTTCCGATGTCGCCATAGAAGCGGCAGACGTCACGCTGATCAGAAACGACCTGATGAGCGTTGCCGATGCGATTTCACTGTCGCGCGCAACGCTCAAGAAAATCCGTCAGAATCTGTTCTTTGCTTTTGTTTATAATTCGCTGGGGATTCCATTGGCGGCCATCGGCATGTTGAATCCCGTTATCGCGGGTGCTGCGATGGCGATGAGTTCCGTCTCGGTTGTCAGCAACTCGCTGCTGCTGAAACGCTGGCAGCCTAATCAATAAACACACATGAAAGGAAAAAAATGCAAACGACAACGATAAAAATCCAGGGCATGACCTGTGGCGGATGCGTCAACAGCGTCAAAACCGTGCTTGAAAAATTGCCGGGTGTAGATCAGGTTGACGTATCGCTCGACAATGCGGAGGCGGTAATACAACATGATGCAGTCCAAATCAGCGTTGAACAGTTAAAGGCTGCAATAAGTGATGCCGGATTTGATGTGACCAACTAAAAATCCAAATTTCGTTACAACACTTTGTTGCTCACAAAAAATGTTTCCTTACATATCAATCATATGCAGCGTTTACATTTTTTGCTCGCGCCTCGTTTTGTTTAAAACTTTGAATTTTTAGAAGCACCCTTAACTTATTTTATTTATTGCCCACCGCACAATATCCGCCGTGCTCATCGCCCCAGCCTGACGCGCCACTTCTTTGCCATTCCGGAACAACACCAATGTCGGGATGCTGCGTATGCCATACTGCGCACCGATCGCCTGCTCGGCGTCAGTATTCACTTTCGCGAGTCTTACCAGCGGTTCAAGCTGCGCCGCCGCCTGCGCAAACTGTGGCGCCATCATCTTGCACGGCTCACACCACGGCGCCCAGAAATCGACCAGTACCGGAATATCATTATGCTGAGTATGTTTCTGAAAACCCGAAGCCGTCAGTTCTACAGGTTGTCCGGTAAACAGCGGCTGACGGCACTTCCCGCATTTGGGACCATCGTTCAACCGGTTAGTAGGAATACGGTTAACCGCTTCACATTGCGGACAAACCAGGTGTATCGATTCACTCATAACAATGTCAGTTAAGGAATTGAAACGTCTTATTATAAAGGGTGAGGAATAATTGTTCCTACAAATCCAACAATCTGTCGAAAGAACTATCGACTTGATTGAATTGTGATTGCACTATTATGTTTTTAACTTATAAGTTGTATAATCTTGCATAGTATATGCTTAACTTGAATTCACCTCTGACCGCTTTGTTTCATTTTAAAGTTAACCGGCCACAAGCCAGATTGCCTTTTCTCCGCGTAGCGGCTTCGTCCACAAGGCAAATTAACTTGGACAGCTTCGCCGTCACTCAGTGCAGGTTATTTGCGTCGTTATATGTCATCAAGATGGGGGGATTTTATGGATGTGAATGAGCTATCATCAGAGCTTAGCAAAACCAATGATAGGACGGAACAAATCGAGAAAGTTTCTGAATTTATTTTGAATCAGAAAAAAATATTCAACTCTGATAAAGCGCTCTCAGGCACTCAAATATTTAACGAATATCAAAAACTTTCTTCAGAAGATAATTCCTTTCCGAGTATTCCCAAGAATACCTTTGGTATTTACTTGTCTAAAATTTCAAACTCTGCAGCGTCTCGGATTAATTGCCAAGGCAGAAAGCAAGGATATTATTTCGACCGAATATTTGAACAGATAGAGGAGACAACAAAAACTCATGCAGAGAATGATCAAGAATTTGAAGATAGAAAACAACAAGAAGCCATGGAGAAAGGTAATCTTCATGAGAAACACTTATATCCATTTCTTGAGCAGTGGTTATTTCAGTTAGATAACGAACGAGTTGCAGACATTTCCTCTAACCGCTCTCAAGGCAAATGGGCAAATCCGGATTTAGTTGGATTGAAAATAGACAATTTATTCGGGAATACGGAAGTAGAGATCACAACCATTGAGGCAAAGTTAACTATAGAAAATTGGGAGCAGTGGATTTTTGAAGCGGTGGCCCACACCATTTTTTCTAGCAGGTCATATTTTGCGTTTGTACACTCTGAAGATCATTTGAATAAAATTGATGCGGATTTAAAACATTATGCCGAAACATTCAAAGTAGGAGTATTGATAATTGCCATTGGAGCAAGTGATTATTTAAAGATCCAAAAAAAGGAACAATTTCAACTAACAGATGAAAATTATAAAATTGTTGAATATTCGCCGGCACCCTTCAATATCCCACATGTAAAATTTAAAAAGAGATTCTTAAAGAACCTGGGAATCCACGAACCCAAAGACCTTTATTGTTTCGGAAAAGCGGTTGAGACATAGAAGAAAAAATATAAAAATAAGGTAACTACCAAAAAGGGGTCTACCATTGTTTTTTAGCAGGGTGACAAGCCACATCTCAAACAGTTAGTATAGACATTGGACGGGGATGTGGCTCTTGGGGTCAGCGGCTGGGATTCTGGTTCGCTAGACTTGAAATGCCG
>JAGRFM010000001.1 GCA_020446045.1 Nitrosomonas sp. | reverse complement strand
CAGGTAGTCGAAGATCAGGTAACCTACCCGATTGCGACTTCGATGCTGTCCGTACCGGGCGCTGTCGCAGTACGTGGTTTCTCGTTTTACGGCGATTCATATATCTATGTCATTTTTGAGGACAATACCGATATCTACTGGGCACGCTCACGGGTATTGGAATATCTGAGCCAGATTAACGATCAATTACCCAAAGGGGTAACGCCCAAACTGGGTCCTGACGCTACCGGTGTCGGCTGGGTCTATCAATATGCACTGGTCGATCGTTCGGGCAAGCATGATTTATCGGAATTGCGAAGCCTGCAGGACTGGTTTCTCAAATACGAGCTACAATCTGTTCCGGGCGTATCGGAAGTGGCGACCGTCGGTGGTATGGTCAAGCAATATCAGGTTGTCATTGATCCGGACAAATTGCGCGGTTATTACCTGACGCTGGGCAATGTGCGTCAGGCGATGGCGGAATCGAACCAGGAAACGGGCGGTTCGGTTCTCGAACTGGCTGAAGCTGAATATATGGTGCGTTTCAGAGGCTATGTCGACGGCATTGAAGATATCGGCCAGACCAGTGTACCCACGATTCGAAGCAGGCTTTCGATTTCATCGGTACAGCTCAATGATGTCGTGCAGACGATCCGGATCGGACCGGCCCAGCGGCGCGGCGTGGCGGATTTGAACGGCGAAGGTGAAGTGGTTGGCGGTATTGTCGTCATGCGCAGCGGTGAAAATGCACTGGCGACGATCAATGCCGTCAAGGTGAAACTGGAACAACTCAAGCAGAGTCTGCCTGAAGGCGTGGAACTGATCGAAGTCTACGACCGTTCGGAACTGATTAACAGCGCAATCGATACGCTAAGCGACCGGTTGATCGAGGAATTCATCGTCATTGTGCTGGTTTGCGCGTTGTTTCTGATGCATTTCCACTCATCGCTGGTGGTGTTGATCAGTCTGCCAGTAGGGATTCTGGCGGCATTTATTATCATGCGCATGCAGGGAATCAATGCCAACATCATGTCGCTCGGCGGTGTGGCGATTGCAATCGGCGCCATGGTCGATGCGACGATCGTGATGATCGAGAACGTTCACAAACACCTGCAACGCACTGCCGTCAATGGCAAAACCCGGATACAGGCCATTCAGGATGCGGCGCAGGAAGTCGGTGCGCCATTGTTTTTCTCGCTATTAATCATCACGTTAAGCTTTTTACCGGTTTTTGCGCTTGAGGCGCAGGAAGCGCGCTTGTTTGAACCGCTGGCATACACCAAAACCTATGCCATGGCAGCAGCGGCAGGTATTTCCATTACCCTGGTGCCTGCATTGATGGTTTTTTTCATCCACGGCACCATCCGTCGGGAAGAAGACAATCCATTCAACCGCAAGCTGATTGCCATGTACCAGCCAACTGTCAAAACAGTTCTAAAAAGACCTTTTGCGCTGATCGCCGTTTCGGGATTGCTGATTGCATCAATCATGTGGCCTTTGTCACAGCTCGGCAAAGAGTTTATGCCTAATATGAACGAAAACGATTTGCTGTACATGCCAACGACACTGCCCGGCATCTCGATCGGTAAAGCGCGTGAACTGCTACAACAGACCAACCGGATGATTATGACCGTACCGGAAGTAAAACAAGTCTTCGGCAAGGCCGGAAGAGCGGATACGGCGACCGATCCGGCGCCGTTATCGATGTTTGAAAGCATCATACAACTGAAACCGGAAACGGAGTGGCGTGACGGCATGACCTTTGAGAAAATCGTTGAGGAACTCGATCAGATCGTGAAGGTACCGGGGTTGCAAAATGCCTGGTTGATGCCGATACGCACGCGCATTGACATGCAGTCAACCGGCATCAATACGCCGATCGGTCTGAAAATTTCAGGACCGGAACTTGATGAAATTCAGGCACTGGGCACAAAGATTGAAGCGATACTCAAAACACTGCCAGCAACCCGAACGGTATTTTCCGATCGTGCAACGGGAGCGCGTTATATCAACGTGGATATCGACCGGCGCGCCGCAACGCATTATGGCATCAGCATAGCGGAAATTGAAGAGTCGGCGAATATTGCCATGGGCGGCATGGATATCACATACGCGGTGGAAGGACGTGAACGGTATCCGGTCAATCTACGTTATCCGCAGGAATGGCGTGATTCGATCACCAAGATCAAGGACTTGCCGCTGGTCATCAACGAAGATATCCAGGTGCAATTACAGGATTTGGCGGAAGTCACGGTTGTTGACGGGCCGCCCGTGATTAAAAGCGAAAATGCGCGCATCAATGCCTGGGTTTACGTGACCATAAACGACCAGGATATTGGCGGTTACGTCGAGCAGGCGCGCAAACTGTTGCAACAGGAACTCGAACTGCCTGTCGGTTATACGGTTGACTGGGTCGGGCAATATCAGTTTCTTGAAAATGCGATGGAAAGACTCACTGTAATCGTACCGGTGACTGTATTGATTATTCTGATTCTGTTGTACTTTGCGTTTCGGAATATGGTCGAAGCACTGCTGGTTTTGCTGACACTGCCGTTTGCACTGGTCGGCAGTTTCTGGCTGTTATGGCTACTGGATTACAACCTGTCGGTTGCGGTTGCCGTCGGGCTGATTGCACTAGCCGGTGTAGCGGCAGAATTTGGCGTGGTCATGATTATTTACTTACGCGAAGCGGTAAAACGCCGGAAGCCGAACAATACAGCCGAACTGATTGCAGCAATTATTGAAGGCGCGGCATTGCGGGTACGGCCCAAAGTGATGACAGTCGCCGTCATTATCATCGGCCTGTTACCAATTATGCTGGGCAGCGGAACCGGCTCCGAAGTAATGCAGCGCATTGCCGCGCCAATTGTTGGCGGCATGATTACCGCACCGCTGGTGTCGATGCTGTTAATACCCGTTTTGTTTTATTTATGGCAGCACCATGAAATACGATCAAAAAGAATGAACAAGGAGGTAACTTGCAATGATAAAAAAAGTGTTAACCATTAGTCTGCTGATCCTGACGGGATGGCACACGTCGGTCTGTGCGGAAGCGAACACTGAAAAAAGCCGTCCGTTTGTCGAAGGACTGGAATATCAGGTGTTTGATCCGCCACTGGCGATTCAAACCGAGAATCTTTCCAGCAATCAAGTCGAAGTTTCAATTTTGTTTTTGTACGCGTGCCCGCATTGCAATGCATTGGATGCGAAACTGACAGCCTGGGCAAAGCAAAAAGGGAAACGTATCGTGCTCAAACGCATGCCCGCCATTGTCGGCGCACCGTGGGCAGATCAAGCCAGGGCATTTTATACCGCCGAGGAACTCGGAATTCTTGAAAAAGCGCATACTGCATTGTTTAAATCGATCCACGAAGAAGGCGTGCAGTATGCAGACGATCAATCCGTCATGGATTTCTTTGTCAAACAGGGTGTCAAACCGGAAGACTTTCTTGCCGCATTCCGCTCGCCGGAAGTCAATGAAAAAGTCAGCCATGCACGTGTGATGACCGTTGAATACGGCATTCGTGGCGTGCCTGCGATTGTGGTCAATGGAAAATATCTCACAGCTCAGTATTTCACCGGCACGCAGGATAAATTAATCGACGTACTGGATATGCTGGTGGACAGCGAACTGAACAAACAGAAAAAATCCTAATCAATCATTACAAGGAGGAATCAGATGATGTGGTATCGCCATTTTATCAACTCAATGAAACCATTATTTTGTGCTGGCTTATTCGCCATGTTGATAGCAAACTTCTCCATAAATGCAGTGGCCAGCGTTCCGTTTCCCGGGAAATTGCCGGTTCAGGTCGTCAATGTTGAGGCAGCCAATATTATTCATGTGAATCTGGAAACATGGCCCGGATTCCGTCGCGATATTCGAATTTTCCTGCCCAATCTGGCAATACCGGCTCAAGGCCCCAATCCCAAAGACTGCGAATATGAATTAGCGCATCTTGCTCATGAATTTGCGATTAATTTCCTTGAGAATGCAAAAGACATTCGCGTCCATGACATGTGGATGGAAAACAGCTCCAGCGAATATGCCATTTCTTCAATTCTGACCCAGAATGGCTCGCTGGACAATGCACTGAGACATGAAAAATTGGCCAGGCCGGCAGACTTGGCGAACCAGCAACCCTGGTGTTAAGCATGAAACCGGATAGCGCTTTAAAAGTCGTAAGCTATACGTTATCGCTTTTGCTGCTGATAACGTCAAGTCATCTCATTGCACAGCCTGTATCGGAAATCTCTGCGGATGGAAATGGAGAAACCCATGGCACAATCGGATACGCTCAGGAACGTCATAAACCAGCCCCGGTTTATGATGGCCCGACGCGATCCGGCAAGGAAGTGTATCAATACAGTTGTGCAACCTGCCATGACCGCACCACCCAGGGCGCACCATTGCCTGATGACGACATCGAATGGGGCATGCGTGCGCGCAAAGGGATCGACATATTAATGAAGCATGTCAAGGAAGGCTACAAAGACTTGATGCCTGAAAGAGGTGGATGCCGCAATTGCACCGATGAAGAATTACTCGCCAGCATTTTATATATCATGGATACCAGCGGCATTACTATAAACCCGGCGCAGGAACACTAATACACAAACACAAGTCAAATCACGGCAAAAGCATTAGTATTTTTTCAGTTTTACCCGGCATAAAGGGTGTCGGATTATCCGACACCCAGTCTTTGTGCCCGCTGCCGTAATAAGGCGATAGCGGATGACCGCTCTGGCCGCCCGGCATATCGAAATAACCCTCCTCTTCCTTTCCAGGGGCCACGACCGAACGCTGCGATGCGCCAAAACTTGGCGTCTGGATACGTGGCATATGCACATCACCGGGTAGCGGATCGGCCGGCATATCCAGAAATTGAGCCAACCATTTCGGCAAATGCCGGCTCAGCGGATGGTTGATATGCGCCGCGTTGTCTTCTCCCCAGGTGCGTGCGGTAATGTCTCCGGTTTGCAGTTGCAACGTATCAATGGTCTGATCAACACAATGGGAAAGAAAATCGTCCCAGTTATCATAGTTTGCGGGCAGGAAGTGCTCAGGCTGTTCTTCGAGTATCAGCCAGGCGGCATGTTCGGCCTGGTTTAACCGTGGCAACTGGAAGGTTGGATGGCGTTGCAGGATATCGGCAGTCATTACCGTAAACATGGATTTGATCACTTCCTGGCGGAAGCTGCGCACAATCCGGTAAGCAACAGAATCCACCCCTGCCCGTCCATCCCAGTCTGTTAAAATCTGCTGCACTTGTTTTGTGGTTGACGTTGGCACTGAATACTTGAGCGTATTCAGCAACAAATCCTGCCAGTGCCTAAAAAATACCGCGCGGTGATCGAGTTGAATAGTAAATAAATCGTCGGTTGACAGTTGATCCAAGGCGAACAGGCTGTCTCGAATCTGCCTGGAACGCGCACCGAGATCGTAACCGCCATCACCGATGACTCTCAATGTCTCCAGATCGACGGTTCGCGTATTGGCGGTCCATAACCGCCCGGTTGCCGGGTTACGGATCAATGGATAATCAGCGGGATTCAACCAATCCAGCCAGCCGGTACCCGGTTCTGTCCAGTCCGCTGGCATGCGCGGATCAAAGTTGCCGGAACGAACCGGAATACGTCCGGCAATCGTCCATAGGATATTGCCGTGTTTGTCACCGACAATAAAGTTTTGCGCGGGAATTCCGGTCTGCTGCACGATGATGGCTGCTTCATCAACCGTTCGCGCTTGTTCGAGTTCGATTAAATCGAGGTTAATACCCCCCGGTTGAAAAGCTGTCCACACCATGGCCAACGGCACACCGTCATGATCGCGCGTGATGATCGGCCCCCATTCGGTTTCTTCTACCGTGACCGTTTTTGCGGGAGCGTTACGGATAGCTATGGTTTCCTGGAATGTTCGAATCGGCTGCCAACCGGATGCGTTCCGGTAACGTGATGGATCTTCAGGGTCAATAATAATGCGAACCCAGTCGATAAAGTCTCCGTAGCTGTTGGTGAAACTCCAGGCAATATGCCGGTTGGAACCAATCACGATAGCCGGGACACCCGGCAAAGTAATGCCCGTAACATCCATTGTTTGCGCAGCATTCCGGTTTTCCGGCTGGATCATCAGCCGTGTACGGAACCAGAGATTCGGCACGCGCAGCGTCAGGTGCATATCGTTGGCAACCAGCGCCGCACCATCGGTCGACGCGGCCAGATCACCGGCCACTGCAAAATTATTACTGCCCGGCATCGATTCGTCGAATTCAAGCAAGTTAGTAAACAACGGTATTGCTTTTGGTCTAAGGTCGACTGCTTCAGCGGACGGTATCGACGGCCATTCCAGCGGATCACCGGTAAGCGGCGTATCCCAGGGGCCACCGCTGGCGGTTAAAAATTGAAACAGTTCATCCGGCAGTTCTGCACGTAAAAATGACAATCCCAATTCACGCTTGCCGCTATGCTCATTCAACGTGACAAACATCGAGAAAATCACCAGTAGCGTATCTTCTTCCACCCATTCGATCGGCTGTGTGCGCGTGAGTAAATAGGGATAAGGGCGCATCGTCAACGCATCAAGCCCTGCATTGACGCCCTTGCGGTACGAGGCCAGCAATTGCCGCTGATCGTCCGGCAATTGCTGCAAAAACTGTTGTGCACGGGAACGCATGCGGTACTTGCGCGACTCCATATCCAGCGCCAAAGCACCTTCACCGAAAATTTCCGCAAGCTCGCCAGCCGCCTGGCGGCGCATCAGATCCATTTCAAAAAAGCGTTCCTGCGCATGCACAAACCCCAACACACTGGCTATATCCATGCGGCTTTGCCCGGTAATCGTCACACTGCCGAGCGCGTCGCGTTCCACCGTAACCGGCGCATTCAAACCGGTTAATTGAAACTCGCCTTCATACTGCGGCAAACTACCTCGCAACAGTAAACCGGCTGATGCAAATACAATCAGCATGAAGCCAAAAAACAGAATCAGGGTTTTTCGAAGCAAAGGAATCAATCGTGACATGGAGATAAAGCTGAACAATGTGTAACAAATATGAGACCGATAACTGTAGCGTAAAGTTTTCAGAATGGCTACTGTGAATTGAGTGCACCTTGCTTTTCCGAAAACGCCGAACGAATCCGCCGCCTGTTACAAACACCTTTTGGGAATCAATTCAGAGGCACAAGTGTTAAAATGCGGCATTTGATTAAGTGATTGAATAAACGGTTATGAAAATTTCAGCATTTGAAGTACGTGTCGGTAATCTGATCGAGTATCAAAACAAGCTTTGGAAAGTCTACAAGAAGAATCACGTCAAACCCGGTAAGGGCGGCGCTTTTGTACAAATGGAAATGAAATGTATCAGTGACGGCACCAAGCTTAATGAACGTTTCCGTTCTGAAGACAAGGTGGAAAAAGCGCATGTCGAACCGCGCAAGATGCAATATCTATACGCCGACGGTGATGCGTATATTTTCATGGATAACGAAACTTACGATCAGTTGTCATTGTCCGGCGAGGAACTGGAAGAGCAGATACCGTACTTGTTGCCCAATACCGAAGTTTCGATCAATTTTCATAACGACAAACCCATCGGCGTGGAACTGCCTGCCAATGTTGTGCTGGAAGTCATAGAAACAGAAGTCATGCTCAAGGGTCAAACCGCTGCCAGTGGCGGCAAACCGGCTGTTCTGGAAACCGGCTTGAAAATATCGGTACCGCAGTTTATCAATGTCGGCGACAAAGTCAAAGTCAATGTCGATACAGGCGAATATGTCGAACGGGCGTAAATTAACAGGAACATTGACCGGTTTTGTTTATTCGTTTTCCGCTTTGATATATGATATTCAACCGGGCATTACAAATCTAGATGAAGACACTTCCCGGTACTTTGTCAATTTGATATTGTCGAAGTATTAGCAGTGTGTAGTTAATGTAGATCGATCAGGGACTCAGTAAAATGTGACAAACCATTCAGAAACAATCAAGGAGGGTGGCATGGCTCGTATTGTTATATTGGGTGCAGGTATTGGTGGTGTACCGATGGCTTATGAAATGAAGGAAGCGGTCGGAAAGCATCATGAAGTGACAGTGATTTCGGATACGCCAACGTTTCATTTCGTGCCATCGAACGTTTGGGTGCCATCCGGATGGCGTACCGCGGATGCATTGAAGATTGAACTTGCACCTGTCCTGGAAAAGAAAGGTATTGAGTTTATTCAGCAGGCGGCATCACTGATTGATCCGGAAAATAATCAAGTGCTGCTTAGCGATCAGTCGTCCGTTTCCTATGATTACCTGGTTATTGCCACCGGACCACGGCTGGCTTTTGATGAAATTCCGGGGCTGGGGCCACAAGGGTATACGTCGTCGGTCTGTCATGTCGACCATGCTGCAGTTGCGGCGGAAGACTGGAACCGGTTTATTGCAGACCCCGGCCCGATTGTGGTTGGCGCAGTTCAGGGCGCATCCTGTTTCGGCCCGGCATATGAGTACCTGATGGTGCTTGAAACCGAATTACGTAACAAAAAGATACGCGATAAAGTACCGATGACTTTCGTCACATCAGAACCGTATATCGGCCATCTGGGACTGGGTGGCGTGGGCGATACCAAAGGCCTGCTGGAAAGCGCATTACGTGACAAAACGATAAAATGGATCACGAATGCCAAAGTCGACAAAATTGAATCCGGGATGATGTTTGTGACCGAGGTCGATGAAGACGGCAATGACAAGAAAAAACACGAATTGCCTTTTAAACACTCCATGATGCTGCCTGCCTTTACAGGGGTTGACGCGGTACGCAACGTCAAAGCGGAAGGCCTGGTGAATCCGCGCGGTTTTGTCTTGGTCGATGAATATCAGCGTAACAAAACATTCAAGAATATTTATTCCGTCGGCGTCTGTATTGCCATTCCACCGATTGAAAAAACGCCTTTACCGGTTGGCGCGCCGAAAACCGGGTATATGATCGAATCCATGGTGACCGCAGCCGCCCATAATATTGCCGAGGAATTGGCAGGTAAAGCGCCATCATATAAAGCGACCTGGAATGCACTGTGTCTGGCCGATTTTGGCGATACCGGCGTGGCTTTTCTGGCGATACCGCAAATCCCGCCGCGTAACACCACCTGGTCGTCTGAAGGCAAATGGGTACATCTGGCTAAAATCGGTTTTGAAAAATATTTCATGCGTAAAATACGCAAAGGTATCAGTGAGCCCTATTATGAGAAATTGATACTGGAAGTTCTTGGTTTGACGCGATTAAAAGGGAAAGGTGAATAAAATGACGATAGACAGAGCGGTGATTGCCGTTGCAGGCAGTTTTATTCTGATCAGCTTGCTGCTGGCGCATTTTCATTCTGAAAACTGGCTATGGTTTACCGCCTTTGTCGGCGCGAATCTATTGCAATCCGCATTTTCAGGATTTTGTCCGATGGCGATGCTGCTTAAAAAGCTGGGTATAAAACCGGGCGGCGCATTTTAGTCCTTGAGCGCATGCATGTAAGCCAGCGCTTACGCTTTTTGTATATTTCATAATTAAATTGCGATGCTGACAGAACATTGCCGGTCTGGCGGATGTGGTTGATTACCGCCATTCATACACGATAATTATGCTTAAAACCATTAAAAACAAATTGGCATTAAGCCTGATAGTGTCAATTCTGTTAACGTCATCGTATCTGTCGGCAAGTGATACGCATGTTTTCGGGCAAGCGCCTGAAAACATATCGGTCAGTGAAACTGCGGCTCAGGTGTTTACGCTGGATCAGGCTATCGATTACGCGCTCGCCAACAATCCCGATTTGCAAATCGCCATTGAACGTATCAGACAGGCCGAAGCGCGGCTGGGAATGGCGTTAGCTGCTTTTTATCCGCAGATCACGGCAAGAGCAAGTTATGAGCATTCCAACAATCCGGCGCAGGTTTTTGCCATGATCGTGGCGCAGCGGGATTTTGATATGAATTCAATCCAGAACATCAATAGCCCTGGTTATCGGCAGAATTTCCGTCCGGAAATCATCGGAACCCTGTCGCTGTTTCGTGGCGGTCAGGATTTTCAAAAAAGCAAGGCAGCCGAATTGGGTATCGATGCGGCCGAATTCGAACGTTCAACCGTGCGCAATGCGCTGGTTGAAGCGGTCACCATTTCTTATTATGCTTATCTTTCCGCACTGGAAGCCAAAAAAGTCGCCCAGGATTCCATTGATGCAATTTCCAGCGAGTTGAAACAAACGACACTGCGATACGAAGCGGGAACCACGCTGAAATCCGAAGTGCTGTCACTGGATGTGAAACTGGCTGAAGCCAAGAATGCGGAAATCAGTGCTTCCAACAGTGTCGAACTGTCCAAAACCAGTATGGCCAACCTGCTCGGCCTGCAACATGCACAATCGTTCGGTATTGCGAAAACATCCGGATTAACCGTGCCCCATTTACCCGCATCGTTTGACGCGTTGCTCGAACTGGCCATGACAGAGCGGCCGGAAGTCCAGGCAGCAGCCCGTCAGGTTGAAATCAGCGAGCGCGAACTGAAAGCCGAGTTGGGCACCTATCTACCCAAGGCCGATGCTTTTGTCAGTTACGGCCAGAACAGCCAGACGCCGGGCTTTTCCGGTCACAAGGATAATGTCACTGTTGGTGTGGCCGTGGAAATGAACCTGTTTTCGGGTTTCAGTACCAAACAGCGTGTCAGAGCCGCGGAACGAAAAGTGGCGGAAATGCGGGAGACGGAGCGGAAAACCCGGCTGGCCATTGAACAGGAAGTCAAAACCGCTTTTTTAAGGCTTGAAGAAGCGCTGGCGCGGCTGCGTGTTACCGAGGCTTCAGTCAACGCCGCTGAAGAAGCGCTAAGACTGGTCAACGAGGAGCGGCGCGCCGGTATGGCAACGGTAACGCGTTATATTGAATCCGAGGTTGCCCGGAATAAAGCGCAATCCAATTCAATTGCTGCGCATTACGATGCGCTGAGTGCGGAAATTGCATTAAAGAAAGCAGTTGGAGACTGGAAATAAGGGAATGCTTATGTCTCAGGAAAACAGGCAAAAAGATACTAAAAAAATTATCACGATTTCTGCGATTACGCTGTTTCTGATTATTTTGCTGTTTTACATGCAAGGCAGTTTTGTCAGCAAAGTGCCGCCGGGAACAAGCCCACTTGCAACCGAGGCGCATCCGCCTGTCAGCAATTCAGCAGTGGTCTCCGAAAAACTGGTGGGTGATCTGCTGGCCTGGCCCGGCACGGTAAAATCCAGAACAGTTGCTGATATTGCGCCCCGGCTAACCGCGCGGATTATCGAAATCAGGGTCAATGCAGGCGATACGGTAAAAAAAGGGGATATTATCGCGCGGCTGGACGAGCGTGACCTCAGAGCCCAGGAAAAAGCGGCGCTGGCCGCCCTGGCAGGCGCCAATGCACAGGCAGTGCGCGCTGCTGCCGATGAACAGCGGATCAGCGGTTTATATGATAAGGAAGCAGCGACGCGTGAACAATTCGACGCTGCAGTGGCTCAGGCCAAGGAAGCACGGGCACGCGTCAAACAGGCTACCAGCATGGTGAATGAAATCAAAACACGCCTCGCTGACACACTGTTACTCGCGCCTTTTGACGGTACTGTGGTCAAGCGCCTTAAACAGCCGGGTGACATGGGGTTGCCGGGCGTTCCTGTGGCGACATTGCAAAACCCGCACGGACTCAGGCTCGAAGTTGAAGTGCCGGCCGCTTGTGCCGGTTCGTTCGACATCGGCATGGAAGTCACCGTGCGTATCGATACGCTCAATCAAACCTTCAGTGCACCGGTTGACGAAATCATTCCCGAAATGGATGCACAAACCCATTCTCAGCTGATCAAAATAGCGTTGCCTGCAATTGATGGCCTGAAACCGGGGTATTTTGGCTGGCTGAAACAGGCGTGCGATCAGCATGCGGCATTATTGATACCCGCCAGTGCAGTGCAGCATCTTGGCCAGTTGGAATTGGTTCGTGTGCTGGCGGACGGGCGTCAATCCATGCGCCATGTCAGAACGGGTAAAACGTTTGGCGACCAGGTAGAGGTAATTTCGGGGTTGCGTGCCGGTGAAACCGTCATGATCGATTCATGGATGGCGCCGTAATGGACAACGACGCCAAAGCGCAGGACATAAAGCAGGACTCCCACCGTGGCCTGACGACAAAGATCGTCAAAGTCTTTACCACGTCGCAGCTTTCCCTGCTGTTTCTGATTATATCGATGCTGGCGGGCGCTGTTGCGCTCATACTGACGCCGCGCGAGGAAGACCCGCAGATCGTTGTGCCGGTCATGGATGTGCTGATTGAATACCCGGGCGCGTCGAGCGAAGAAGTCGAAAAACTGGTTGCCACGCCGCTGGAAGTATTGCTTAAACAAATTGAAGGCGTGGAGTATGTGTATTCCGTTTCCAGGCCCGGTGCGGCAGTGGTTACGGTGCGTTATTATGTCGGTCAGAATTACGAAAACAGCCTGATCAAAACCTGGAACAAGATGCTGTCCAACCAGGATTTGATCCCGCCGGGAGTTACCCGCTGGAAAGTAAATCCTGTCGAAATCGACGATGTTCCCATTGTTTTACTGACACTCTCATCGCAAAACAATCATTATGACTCCATGGCGCTGCGCCGCATTGCGGATGAACTGATTGTTGCTTTCAGAAGCGTCGATAATGTCGGCAAAAGCTGGGTTGTCGGCGGCGAACAGCGGCGGGTATCGATATACGCGGATCCCGCACGGTTGGCAGCGCATGGTGTGACCTTGATCGAAGTGACACGGGCGTTGACTGAAACCAATGTCAACATGCAGATTGGTCATTTTGAGCGTGGCAATCGTGAAATTTTGCTGGAAGCTGGCCCGCACTTCGGCTCATCAAGGGAAGTGGGCGCTACCGTCATCAAGCATGTTGACAATCGTCCGGTGTATTTGCGCGATGTGGCGCGCATTGTAGATGGTCCGGCCGATACCGGTCATTATACGCGCATCGGTTTTGGTCCCGCAGTGGACACTATGGTTACCGTGGGTGATGCTGTCGGTGAGAAACCGCAGGCCGGTCAGGAACGCCAGATGGCCACCATTGCTATAGCCAAACGCAAAGGCAGCAACGCCGTTCATGTGGCTGAAGATATACTGACCATGGCGGGCGAATTGCACGGTACCCTGATACCGCACGATGTATTGCTGACGGTCACGCGGGATTACGGTGAAACCGCGAATCACAAAGTCAACGAACTCGTCAAACACCTGTGCTTTGCAATCGTGATTATCATGGTATTGCTGGCCTTTTCGCTGGGAACAAAAGAAGCCTTCATCGTTTCGATTGCGGTTCCAATGACACTGGCGTTAACGTTGTTGCTGGACTACCTTTTCGGCTACACGATTAACCGTGTGACGCTGTTTGCATTGATACTGTCATTGGGCCTGCTGGTGGATGATCCCATTGTTGATGTCGAAAACATTCACCGCCATTATCAACTGCGTAATGAATCTCCGTTAAATGCCTTACTGACGGCCGTTGACGAAGTCAGGCCGCCGACCATTCTGGCGACGTTTACCGTGATTGTCTCGTTTCTGCCGATGTTTTTTATCACCGGCATGATGGGGCCATACATGGCGCCGATGGCATTCAATGTTCCCGTGGCCATGATCATTTCGCTGATCGTGGCTTTTACCGTTACCCCCTGGGCAAGCTATAAACTGCTGCAAAGCGTTTATCACAAGCGTGAACATGAAGCAGCCGTGGATCTCAAACAAACGCTGGTTTACCGGATTTATCGCGCCGCATTGTATCCGCTGCTGGCAACGCCCGGCCGTGCACGGTTGTTTTTGCTGTTTATCATGATTGCATTCATCGGTTCCGTCTTGCTGGCGGTTACGCGCGCCGTTCCGCTCAAATTGCTGCCGTTCGATAACAAAAACGAACTGCAGATCGTTATCGATATGCCGCGTGGCTCGACACTCGAACAAACCGACGAAGTCGCGCGTGCGCTGGGCAGCTATCTGGCCACCGTCAATGAAGTCACCGATTATCAGACGTATACCGGCGTAGCGTCGCCGATGGACTTCAACGGCATGGTGCGCCGTTATTATTTGCGTAATGACAGTTATATGGGCGATATCCGGATTAATCTGCTGCCCAAGGATATGCGCGAACATCAATCGCATGAAATCGCATTGCGCATCCGGCCCGAAATAGAACGGATAGGAAAACAATACGGCGCGAATCTGAAGATCGTGGAAATTCCTCCCGGCCCACCCGTGCTGGCCAGTGTGGTGGCAGAAATCTACGGCCCGCCCGAGGCCAGTATCGCCGATCTGGTGAAAGTCACCAAGCGCGTGCGCGCTGATTTGGAAACCATAGAAGGCGTCGTTGATGTGGATGATTTTTCCGAAGCAGTGCATGACAAGATTCATTTTCAGCTGAATCGAGAAAAAGCCGCCTTGTCCGGCATCAGCGCCGCGCAGGTTGCCGAAACGTTGCGCATTGCCGCTACGGGACATGCCGTCGGAATCGTTCATTCCGACACCGAACGTCAACCGCTGGAAATCACATTGCAATTGCCGCGCGCACTGCGCTCATCGGTTTCCGATCTGCTCGCGTTGCGGGTTAAAAACGCGCAGGGTGATCTGATTCCTTTGAGCGAGATTGCGAACGCAGTTCTGTTGAACGCGGATCAGCCGGTCTATCACAAAAACCTGCGACGGGTGCAGTTTGTCGTGGCGGAGATGGCCGGACGCAGCCCGGTGGAAGCGGTTTTCGATCTGCAAGACATACTGGCCGAACGGCCGTTGCCGGATGGATACACCGTCGAACTGGCCGGTGAGGGCGAATGGAAAATCACCGTTGACGTGTTCCGCGACCTGGGGCTCGCTTTTGCGGCGGCTTTGGTGATGATTTATATTCTGCTGGTCGGTCAAACCGCCTCATTAACCATGCCACTGGTTATGATGATTGCCATACCCTTGACGATCATCGGCATCATGCCCGGTTTCTGGCTGCTGAATCTGGTGATGGCGTCACCCATTGAAGGCTATCCCAATCCGATCTATTTTACCGCTACCGCCATGATCGGTATGATCGCGCTGGCCGGTATCGTGGTGCGCAATTCGATCATTCTGGTCGATTTTATCGAACGCATCCGTAGCCGTGGCGATGTCACACTGGCCGAAGCCTTGATCGAAGCTGGCGCGATTCGCCTGCGCCCTATCTTTTTGACCGCCGGCGCCGCGATGTTCGGCGCCTTCGTCATTATTCTCGATCCGATATTTTCCGGGCTGGCCTGGAGTTTTATCTTCGGTATTTTTGCGTCGACACTCTTTTCGCTATTGGTCATCCCGGTGGTGTATTTCCTGATTCACAAAAAGGATGACGACAAGACGACAGCGTTTTCTGTTAGCAAGTTGCCATGAATGCCACCTTATTTTATAAAATAGTTTCGGTTCTGTTGCTGCTTAATGGGCTGACCGGTTGCGCCACCAACCCGCCGCGCCAACAGCACGACCTGTGTGCGGTATTCGAACAACAACCCGACTGGTATGACTATGCTAGAGCGTCGGAAGACAAATGGGGTGTGCCGGCGCATATTCTGATGGCCTTTGTGCGTCATGAATCCAGTTATCGCCACAATGCCAAACCGCCGTTCGAGTGGTTTTTGTTCATTCCGCTGGGGCGGCCTTCTTCGGCCAAGGGCTATGCCCAGATCCAGGATCCGGCCTGGCAGGATTACAAGCAGTCGACCGGCGGGATGTTCAAGAGCCGATCAAACATGGCGGATGTGCTGGACTTTGTCGGCTGGTATAACCATAACAGCAATCAGCAGCTTGGCATATCCAAGTGGGATCCGAAGAATCTGTATCTGGCCTATCATGAAGGCCACGGCGGTTACCGCAGCGGCAGCCACCGCAATAAAAAATGGCTGCTGAATGTGGCAGACCGCGTTGACCACACGGCGCGCGAATACGGCGCCCAACTGCGCCGCTGCGATGATCAGTTCCGCTGCCGGCACTGGTACCAGTTCTGGCCGTTTTGCAGCTAGAGCGGTGTTGGATCAAAAATCCTGAAACCCGTGATTAAATTCAGGTCTTGAGGATGAAGTAGCCCCGGTTAATCAAACGTCACACTTTAACCCTGTCATTTTTTTACTTTCCTCCTGTACCACAACCTTGTTTTTTTCAATGATCCTGCGAAAGCGCTCGCTGATGCATGCCCAATCCACTACATCCACTTTCCACGGCAAATCGGACTCGGAAAATGCATTTGCAAGTTCCGCTTCCAGTGACAACCCCAGCGGTTTGTCGGTGATCACTGCCAGATCGAGATCGGAATATCGCTTTGCTGTCCAGGTGGCGCGGGAGCCGAAAGCCCATACTGCATATTGCGGGACATGGCGTTGCAGAATGTTATACACAATTTTCCAGTCGGCGGGGCTGATGTCGATATTGGGTTTCGTCATCAGACCAGATGCTCTGCCAGTTTGTCGCGCAGGTAGCGGGCTTCTTCCAGAAAATCAGGGATTCCCGAAACAACTTCCAGCGCAACCTTTTCATCATAAGTATGGCTGGTCTTGCTGCGCATTTCACGGTAGAGCCGCCAACGCGGCCAGTTTCCAAGCAACAGGCCCTGCTCGTTACCGGAACGGATCAGGTATTGAAAATCCCTGTCATCGTATTCTCCGGGGCTGGGAGATATGGATTCGAGATAGCGTTTCAGCATTCTGTGCGACAACTCGTAGGTAAACTCAAATCGCTGTATCAGGCCATCGCGAATTTGCTCGTCAGTCACATCAGCCAGATATCTGGCATAGCCTTCTTCAAGCATTGAAATAGCCCTCTCCAGCGGTGAAATATCAAGAATCATTGCCCTCCTCCCTCTTGCCATCATACCCCAGCCCCAACATAAAACAGCATAAGGCATTTTAAACGATGATATTTGATTGGACTAATGTTCTTTGCGGCTATGGTAAATGTTGCAATATGATTATATTGAGGTTCGTAAACTTACCTCAACAGCACCAATAGATTTTGTAGCATTGCAAGACGCCAAGACGCGACTCCTTTGTCGACCCCTTTGTGTTAGTCATGTTGGAGAACCGCTAGTGCCTTTGAAATTCCATAAAATGTAAATTCAATTAGTTCTATATCTCCATTTCGCGCTATTCTGTATGCAAAGACATCCTGATTCTCTCCTTGGAGTTGATAGCTCCGCAGCAAGAGTTCACTCATATTAAAGATTTTTTCTTGAAAATTGTTTTGTTCTGTTGAATCTAGCTTTAGCGAGAAATTTGTATAAACCTTGATTGGCCCAAGGAACTTCTCTTTGTGCAACTTGAAAAAAATGGCCCGAGCATTCATTTCAATAACTTTGCGCACTCGTTCCATGTCCATCCGAATTGCGAGCGCCTCAAACCAGGAATTCTTCTCTGTATCGTGCACGATAACTTTTTGAGCACCTTGCGATAAGTTGAAGGCGATGCCAGGATTTCTTTTTATGGCTCGCTGCACTTTTGTTAAGAATTGATTGATTCCTACATTGTTTGTGGCAATTGAGGTCGGAAGGATGTACATCAGATATTCATCTTCAGTTGATTTTTCTGTGTTGTGCATGTCACACGATGGCACCTTAATAAGATTTTTTCGGTAGTCCACTCCATCTGTATCTTTTTGTTCCGGAAAAATACATTTCGGTGGAGCATGTTCTTGTGAAGTGGCAACGCACTCGCACATGTAACAAGTTTGTATTTTTTGCATATAACTAATTTAAGATATAGCGAGTAGCCCAATGGAATAGACTCCTCCCACTCAACGGCAACGTAATGCGCCAAACTAAAGATTTTAAGCAATCAAAAAGTGGAAGGTGTCCATCATCCGGCTACTTGCTATCCGATTAGCCATTGTTTTCATGCAACCGACCTTCCACGTATTTATGCAGAATGCTAGCGACCAGGGTTTGGTATGGGATGCCTTCCGCCAGGGCTTTTTTCTGTAGCCCACGCAGGTCTTTCGACGAAAGCCTGATATTAATTCGTACATCTTTTTTGAACATGGCTTGTGCGTATTCTTGATGCCGTTTTTGCGTATCCACTGCCTTTTTGGACCGCTTAAGCTTGCCCTTATCGAACGCTTCCAGGATCTCGCGTTCTTCAGTCGATAATTTGCTCATTTACCACCACCCAAATAGCTCTTCTTAGCCTTTCGGCTAGGTATGATTGTTTTTAAAAACACTTCTTCATCTGATTCCACAAAGGGAACGAGATAAACGTATTCCTCGATAGCAATGACATGGACTTGCTGCCCGGGATAGCGCTTTTGATTGGGGTGATCTACCGTATCGAGTATATCTCCAGCCATGATATGGAAAACCACATCCTCGAACGAAACTCCTCTCTCAGCCTTCAATGAAGCATTTTTATCCGTATTCCATGAAATCGGCTTCATAAGCTGATATTAACACAACGTGTGCCTTTTGTCTTTTTACGGCTAATTACCATAAGCTAGCAAGTAGCCCAATGGAATGGACTCCTCCCACTCAACGGCATCGTAATGTGCCAAACTAAAGATTTTAGCAATCAAACAGCGGGAGGAGAGTATGACTATAACATGTATGGGAATTGATTTGGCAAAGCAGGTATT
>JAGRFM010000063.1 GCA_020446045.1 Nitrosomonas sp. | reverse complement strand
CCGATCCGGATGCCCGCAACAGTAGCGATGCGAAATGACGACTCCAGCATTAAATCATCCTCTTGATGGTTTCATAACAGTTCCAGATGGAGATAATATGCCATTTAATCTGCTGCCGAGAGCTTTAAATTTAAAATCTGGGTGAGTGTCTTGAATGCCGAAGCACGTGAAAGTGTACCAGGGATTCTACATACGGAGTCGGTTTTACAACTTTATAGAGTTAATGATTCTCTCCCGCTCATATTGAGCGGGAGTTGTTTTGAGCTTCTAATGTCATCGTTCAATCAAACATTAGAAAGCTATTTGCTGACAAAATGAATCAATATCCAGTTTCACCCTTATTGGGGTCAGCCTGATTCGCTTTGATTTGCGCTTCCAATTCCATAATACGGGATTCAAGTTGGGCATACAGTGCCCGGCCTTCTGGTGACGCTGTTCCTGATCCTGAAGCAGGCATGGATGCTTTACCTTCCAAAACATCTACCTTGGCCTGTAATTGATCCAGTTGTTGTTCACTTTCGGGCCCCGCCATATGTGTGAATTCAACACTATCCTCATAAGGTTCGCGCGTTGTTCCTGTGATTTTAATAATGGCGCCAGCTACCAGGCCACCGACTATGGCGATACACAACGTAATGCCTATGCCGGTCAATTGCGCGCCTGCAATGCCGGGAACGACCAGTAATGCGCTGAAACCGCCCAGCAATCCGGGCATGCCGTGCAAGTTATGCACGCCGCAGGTATCGATGAGTTTGAATTTGCTTTCCAGTTTGGGTAACAGGAAGACATAGCCCAGAACGGAAATGGCGCCAGCCAACAGGCCAATGCCAAATGCGCCGGTTGGTGAGACAACGTCACACACTGAGCCAATACCTACACCACCGGCCAATGCGGCGTTCGCCATATCAACCATGGATGTTTTGCCGCCGTTTAGTTTGTAGCTTAAGAAATAGGTGGCGATGGTTGCTCCGGATAACGCCAGTAAAGTATTGGCAACGGTTTGCGGCATATCCTCCAGTGGCGCGAGTGCGGTTGCAAAACTCGGCCAGAACAGCCATAACACCATGGAACCTAACATCGCAAAACGATCCGATGTGTGATCGGATTCAATGGGTTTGCTGCGCTGATATTCTGTGGTCAGTACAATCGACATGGCCAATCCGAAATAAGCGCCAAATGCGTGGATAACAATAGAACCGGCCGTGTCCTGGAATCCGGTTGTCAAACCGAGTGCGTCGTCCAGTACGATCCATTCGTTAAGCAAATAAAGCGGTACCAGCAAAAGCGCCAGCAATGCATATTGAAAAACGCGTAAGCGCCCAAGTACCGCGCCCATCGCAATTAATGCGGTTGCTACGGATAGTTCGGCAAACAATATTGCGTCTAGCGTATGGGGGTCGAGATGATGGCCAAACACGCCATTGGCGCGTAAAAGGATATAAAGCGGGAGTCCGACTGCGACGACCAGATAGGTTCCTGTTACCGCACCAAAACCATAGCGGCGCACAAAAACCATAAGAAAACCGAAACCAACCAACAACATGGCCAGAATATGGATAATGTAATTATATTGCGCAACAACACGCGCCTCGTTAACAACTGGCGCAGCTTCTGCACTTACCCAACTACTGAAACCTAGGAGAAACAAACTCACTGCTCCTAGCAGCGTCATGCTCAAACCTTTTTTCATGTGATTCTTCCTTATTTTAGTGATTTTTCGGGTTATTCCCCTGACGTGGCCCTGGTACTCTATCAATTAGAGATGGCGTGTACCTGACAATTTCAAATTGACAGAGTGCCGTGGGAAGAGCGAAATTCGTTTAGCCGGATACCGCTCAAGGCAGAGTGTGAACCCTAATCACCATAAATACAATAGGGTTAAGAGAAATATCTGAAACTCTGAATTGAAATAAATCTGCTTTACCAGATAATAGAGGATTGAATTTTTCCTGGCATAAAACTGTTTAGCCTTACTTATCGGAGTGTCGCGGATTCGCTTGGGAATAACTTCCCTAACTACGGCAGTTGTACGAGCGTGTCGAACCAGGTATTTCCGTTGAGCAGGGCGGGTATCGCACAGTCTGTGTGGTTGCTGAAAAAAAGCGTTTCCAGTTTGATATCCGCACCTGCAGCGGCAAAATAATCTGTTGCGACGACTGAGTTTTCATAAGGCACGCGTTCATCGTCCAGGCAATGATAGAGCCGGGTAGGAGAGACCGGCGTCCAACGGTAGACATCATTATTTTCCAGCGCGGTTCTTAACGGGTGATAGCTGCCGCTCTCCAAAGCGTTGATCAGGGTTAAGGCAAATAGCTCGTTAGAACTGGACGGCAAGGCTGCATCAATCGTATCACTATCGTGGGTCCCGTCGAATAATTCAACAACTGTTTCTGCAATTTCTCGACTCAACAGGCTGGTGATGTCATCGTCAAAACCATAAATGGCATTGTACGCGAGCAGCACATACGGATAGTACATCGGTTTCGGTAACGGATCACCCGATAAAACCTGTTGTAGCATTGTTCCTGATAAATCATAGGCGCCAGCCATAGGTGCGGAGGCAGTGATTGTCAATTCGTCAGCGTGGTGCGTTTCGATCTCTCGCTGTGCGGCCATGGTGGCGTAACCGCCTTCGGAGTATCCGGCCAGGAAAAGCTGCCCGTTGAGGGGAAACGCGTTATCCGTTGCCAATGCACGTGCCGCACGGATAAGATCAATCACTGACCAGGCCAGTGTCTTGGCATGCATAAATGGATGCAATCCGTCGCTGTCGCCAAATCCCAAGTAATCCGGAACTACAACCAGATAGCCGCGCGCACCCATCAGATACAACGCAATGTCCGCACCGGTTGCTTCCAGGTTGATACTGGGTGCCTGTGCCCGGCTTGAGATCGTACCGTGCTGGAAGCTTAACAAAGGCGCGCCTGCCTGAATGCCGAGTGGGACGCCAATA
The DNA here is from genome assembly GCA_020446045.1 of Nitrosomonas sp. GTDB lineage: Bacteria > Pseudomonadota > Gammaproteobacteria > Burkholderiales > Nitrosomonadaceae > Nitrosomonas. Next base: position 661 of record JAGRFM010000063.1, on the reverse strand, counting down.
ACGCCGGATGCGGTTGCCGAGTTGCCAAAAGCATCCTGAGTCTGATAGCTAATCCGGTAAACGGCCACATCGTATCGCAGGTTCAAACCGGCCAGTATGGCAAGCGGATATTCGGTAGCAATCTGCGCAGTTGTTTTCGTTTCCATCTGCGTTACGGAAAGCGCGGTCCCTCTGTCTGTTGATACAGGAACAGGTGTTGCATTCGCGATCTCGAAACTGCCTTGACCAGTGTTATTCAGCGTGACATTGTATAACTCGCCGCGATAACTCACCAACGGAATTGAAACAGCCAGATCATCGTCAACGGTCGCGATAGCGCCAGGAGTAGGACTTATTTCGCGGGAATGAATTTCAGTCAATTGCAAAACAGGTGGATTCTCGTCTTCCTGTTTCATGCGCACTGTGTAGACTTGTCCCTGATAGCTGGCCCAAGGCAGAAATAATTCCGATTCTTCAGAAAATAGCGCAACTGCCCGAGCGATTGAAGGCAAGCAAATAACCATTAAGGCAATGAGCCATAACAAATGAATTAACCGGGTATAAGTGTGCAATTAATAATCCTTAAGATATGTTGAAGTAAAATGATAACCAATTCATAACATAACTGTCATGCTTTAAATTCTTTACAGAATCGAGCAAAGCAGGATCCAATGCTAGGGGG
>JAGRFM010000062.1 GCA_020446045.1 Nitrosomonas sp. | reverse complement strand
TTGCCGGATAATTCAGTTTCGATCACGCTGTCCCAGCATACACCACCTTCCGGTGACACATCTTTCATTTGCACAGCGTAAATGCCGCTACCGGGTTTTTCCGGTATTTTCCCTCTAAAAGGGTGCCCCGAAGACAAAGTGACAGCATTGATCAGCTTCAAAAATAATTTCCTTCATCGGCAATGATGCGGAATATTAAAATCTAAACAGGCTCTATGTCAAGAAAATCATTTGCATCATTAGTAATGATGTATTCTATTTTGTTGATCGTAATTGAGCGGCGAAACGCTCACGGTATCCAATCGGCGCACGGTTGGTCAAGGTTTCCAAAGGGCACTGAAAGCTCTTTGGTCGATGGGGGTTCAGGGGGAGAGCGAAGTCTCCCCTTGGCCATGGGGGATTTGGGGACAGCTTGGAGGCTCCCCCGAATGGTGATTGAACGGCCAAACGTTCAATGGTACATGAAGGCCCGATACCGAATGTGCCATAAACCGGGGGGTATGCAACAGGGGCGCGTAGCGGGCCCCTTTGCCAAGATGGTGCAGGGAGGAGAAAATCGAAGATTTTGTACTACACGCACACACCTTGCGGTCATCGTAAGTGATGGGTTCGACCAATAGCGGGAGTATTGTGCATTGCGAAAATTTTTCTTCGCTCAGTGTTATATTTATGATGACGGTGACATGAGACTATGCCGCAACCATGAAAATTTAACAAGCGAAATACAAAACTTTCATCTGCAAATGCCGCCTGCAAATTCCGCAGGTGGCATGACCGGAAGCGATGCGCTGTAGGTCATAAGGGTGGGCTTGGCGGCTGGTGTGAATTTCCGTAGCGACATCGGAGCAAGTTTGAAATCACACAGGGGCATTACACGTTCGTGTAAAACAAAACCGCCATTCTTGCGCAGAGTGACGGCTTTCATCGTTAAAAAGAGCGACCTATTGGCCACTCAATGGAATTTCAAATTGTGCCGGGATGGAATATGTTTGCTGAATGATCCAGATATTGGCACGGGCGAAGAGGTTTGAAACTTTGAAGGCATCGTGTCCATTGATACTGGATGTGTTTTTCCAGACATTGGCCGATTTATAGCTGCGTTTCATGTCGATGGAATAAAAGATATTGGTTTTTTCAGTTTCGGGTTTTTTATATTCCTTTTTCCAGATTCTTACCGATATGGCTCCATCTTTAAAGGTTTTAACCGGCGCTGTCTTTACTGATGTATTGTGTTGCGTTGTCATGTCACATTTCCTTTTATCTGAATAAACCGACTCATTCCGGCCTTGTGAACAGCGATCAGCCGGGCAGGATACGGGTGGTGTCCAATCATTTTCTGGGGCGTCCGTTAGCACGTCTTAATGGTTCACCATTTAGACGCCGCTTACGGGGAAAAATGATTTGATGCCGACCGACTGACCGGTAGCGTTCACGAATAAAGGCTGGATATTTTTTATACAGCTTTGATGTGAAAGGAACGGTTTGAAACATGGCAAAACGTAATGCGGCAGCTTGGGCCTCGGAGAACACTTTCACGCGCCACAAAGGAATAATCCCCTAAGCCTTAGAAGGAAACAAATTTTAATATTGCAGTTAGGTGCTCTATGGGTGTATATTGGAACCTATAATATTTAAATATGGATTTAGTCGATGACAAAACAATCTGTAAACGTCACACAACCTAATGATGACTGGCTCAACGCAAAGGTTGCGAGCAAGGAATATCCCAATAAGACGGATATCATAAACGATCTTATTCGCCGCGAACGTGAACGTGAAGAAAAATTTAAGACCCTTAAAGCTGCGATTGAAAAGGGGTTGGCGAGTGATATCACCGATGACAGCGTGCTTGATATTATGCAGCGTGTAGAAAAGAGAATGATAGAAAATGGCACGTTACCGGATACTGGCCGAAGCTAATACCGACATTAATCATATCTATGCGTATGGGATAGAAACATGGGGACTGGCTAAGGCTAAAGACTATTTACTTGGTTTACACGAACGCTTTGAGTTTCTGGTTCATAATCCCAATATCGGGGTTAATTCCGACGAGCTATCCCCCGGTCTGCAACGTTTTCGTTATGGCCGTCATGTTGTGTTCTTTATCAATACGGACAATGGCATTCTGATAGTCCGCGTGCTGGGTGAAGAAATGAATTTCAACAGCCTCTTCTAACCTAACCATAGTTTGGTTTGGCAGCATTGCGGAAACGGTTAACACAATCTTAAGCGATTTGTGTTGTAATCAAGGAATGGTGTGATGTTCAACTCTTTCGCACCGCTGCAGTGTTCTGAGATGCTTCTCTGGGTATTGTCCGGGATACCGGTCTTCAAGGTATTCCCATAGCGTAGTGCCGGTCAGTCCGGGTTCTCTGGCCAGCAATGGAATCAATTCCGTTTCCCAG
>JAGRFM010000007.1 GCA_020446045.1 Nitrosomonas sp. | reverse complement strand
CTAAAGGTTGTGTTTTTTCTCGTATAAATGGATTCGCGGAAAGAAAGACTGGTTATGCTTTAAGCAGGCATGCAGATTTGAATTCTTTTTTCAAAAATTATAGTGATAATTTTGTAACTATTGATACACCAATTTGACATTGGCATTTTTGCAAAAATGTTTTGCAATCAATCCTATTTCGAGAACTCCTTGAAACAGATAGTATGAAGTTATCGCGTACGGGTGACGAAAACAAAACGTCGAGGGTGCGATACCACTTATCAATCTGTTAATTATTATCAAGGAGAAACTTATGTCACGCATTGAACCGGTAAACCATCAGGGAGCTGAAGGAGAAACCAAAGAATTACTGGATGCTATCCAACACAAACTGGGTGTTGTTCCCAATTTCTTGCGTATATTTGCACATTCGCCCAAAGCATTGGCTGCTTTTCTGGGCTTGTTCGAAAATATCGGCAAAGGTGTGCTGGATCAGAAAACAGGTGAACGTATTGCGCTTGCCGTTGCCGAGAAGAATGGTTGCCAGTATTGCGTTTCAGCACACACGGCCATTGCACGTGGAGCCGGACTTGATGACAATGAAATTGAGAATGCGCGCAATGGACATTCAATCGACCCCAAAGCCCATGCTGCTGTAAAGCTTGCTACAGCCCTGAATGAGAAGCGCGGTGATATCTCAACGGTTGAGTTTGCACAGGCCAAAGCAGCCGGTTTAAGCGATGCCGAGATTGTTGAAATTATTACTCATGTGGGCTTGAATTTCATGACAAATGTACTAGGCAAGTCGACGCAAGTGACAATCGATTTCCCGCAAGTTAGATTGCTGAGCAACTCGCAACAGGCAGCTTAAAAAAGATAAAACAAGGTGAATACAGGGTGGTGAACACCATCCTGCACTTTCCAAGGATAAATCTGATTTCACGTGCGAGGCTAACAAGATGCCACATCCTTATATCAAACGATTGTTTACCAGTTCGGTAAAAAACGTGCAGGAAGAGTATGGCGTGCGTGAATCGGGGCAACAACTGGAAGACAGCTCTGTCACTCATGATTTTTTTGCTGAACGCGAACGTGCATTCATCGAAACGCGAGACAGTTTTTACATGGCAACTGTCAACAGTGACGGTTGGCCGTATGTTCAGCATCGCGGCGGACCGAAAGGTTTCTTGCGTGTTATCGATAACAAAACCATCGCTTTTCCGGATTTTCGTGGTAATGATCAATATATCAGTATGGGAAATCTGCGCAGTTCGAACAAGATTTCACTCATTCTTATGGATTATCCGAATCGCCGTCGCCTAAAAATTCTGGGTTATTGCAAGGTGGTTACAGAACGTGAAGACCTGATGCAGGTCGCAAAACTGGAACCGGAAGGCTATGGCTATGCTGCGCATCGCGCCATGATTATCACGCTCGATTCATTTGACTGGAACTGTCCGCAGCATATCGTTCCGCGTTATACCCAAGCAGAAATAAAAGCCAGTTTTCCTCAACCAGACATTTCACAGATAAATCTTTCTCTGCCGACTCTACAAGAAGTCGAAAAGCTTGAGGGTGCATTTATACCGATGGAAGTAACCGGCATTTGTAAACGGGCCGAGAATATTTCCGAATTTACTCTGCGCCCGTTGAATGATAGTTCCATTATGCCCGATGCCGGTTCACATATCCGTATCGCTGTGCGTAACCATGATGACCGGATTAAAACAAACGCATATTCGCTGATAAACGGGCCAGAGCGAAGTGCCACAGTGCATATTGCCGTACTCAGGGAGACCGATGGCGATGGTGGTTCCCATTTCATGCATGACGTGCTGCGTGTTGGTGATCATCTCTATATCCAGCCGCCAAAGAATGATTTTCCGTTAGTGGAGAATGCTGAGCACACAATACTGATTGCTGGAGGAATAGGTATAACACCGATCTTGTCTATGGCAAGGACACTTAGTGCTCGTGGCGATTCACTTGAGATACATTACACCGCACGTACTCAAAAAAGTATGGCATTTAAGCAGCAAGTCGCGGACATTGCCGGTGATAACAGTCATTTTTACTTCAGTAGAGAAAAACCGATTGTTAGGCTGGATCTTGAAGACATTCTGTCTGATCCAAAAATCGGCACTCATATTTATGTATGCGGCCCAAAAGTTTTAATTGATGCAGTCATTGCCACTGCTGAAGTAAAAGAATGGCCAAAAAATCAGATCCATTTTGAATTATTTGGTAACCCTTTAGCCAGACAGGACAGCGATAAGCCCATAGAAGTTGAGTTGCGCAAGAGCGGGAAAACTGTTCAGGTTGCCAGCGACCAATCGGTTCTTGATGCCTTGCTTGATACAGGGGTGAACGTTGGTTTCAGTTGCAAGCGCGGTGAGTGCGGGAACTGCAAAGTGCCCGTACTAGAAGGCGAAATTGATCACCGCGATATCGTGTTGGATACCTATGAGAAAAAAGCAGGCAATGTAATGTGCAGCTGCGTTTCTCGTGTAAAGGGAAACCGACTGGTGCTGGATTTATAGGAGCCAATGATGTTAATCAGTGTATCCAGAGCCGAGCAATTGATTTGTGAAGCGTTGCCCGCACTCAAGACGGCTACGATTCCTTTGAGCCATGCAAATTATTTCGTGCTGGCGGTCGATATTATCGCAAAGCGCGATTACCCACCGTTTCACCGTATGACTAAAGACGGCATAGCACTTTCAAGTTCCTGTTTCGCCGGTTATGGTCAATGCATGAAGTTAAGCGGCTATGCGCAGGCGGGTAAACCACAGGCCGTATTGGAAGATGCAACTATGGCCATAGAAGTAGCAACCGGCGCACCATTGCCGCGCGGTACTGATGCGGTCATTCCGTATGAAGAAGTTGAGAAACAAGCTGAAGCAGTTATTCTCAATACTGATCATGTCCGTGTTGGACAGAACATTCATCCTCAGGCGAGCGATTGCAGAAAAGGTGATGTTCTCATCAATAAGGGCACGATTATCGGTAGTCCGGAAATCGCCATTCTTGGCTCAAATGGCATACAGTCCGTTGAAGTCTATGCCAAACCGCGTATTGCTATCGTTACTACAGGTGATGAACTCGTGTCAGTTGATTCAAACATCAAACCGCATCAGCTATATCGCAGTAATGATGTGATGTTGTTGGCAGCACTCCAAGGGCATGGCTTTACCAGCATACACTGCACTCATGTCCCCGATGATGCTTCACTAATTTATAGTGAATTCGCAAAAACATTTGATGCAGCCGATGTGGTATTGATTTCCGGCGGTGTATCCAAAGGCGTTTATGATTTTATTCCCGAGGTGCTGAAAAAAATAGCCGTGAAAAAGATCTTTCATGGCGTTGCTCAGCGTCCTGGGAAACCCATGTGGTTTGGTAAGAAAGGCCGCAAACTGGTATTTGGTTTGCCGGGTAACCCTGTGTCGGCGCTGACTTGTACTTTACGTTATGTCATTCCTGCCCTGAAAAAGCTGAGTGGACACAGCGAATCTCCTTGTGTCACTAAAACACTCGGTGAAGCGGTGGATATCAATGTCCCGCTCACGGTATTTCTACCCGTTAAAGTCAATACCAATAACGAAGTGGTGCCCGTATCGCATAATGGTTCGGGCGATTTTATCAGTCTTGCTGAAAGTGGTGGATTTATTGAGTTACCGGCCGAAACCAATCACTTCTATGCCGGTGAACGCTATAGATTCATTCCATGGAGAGCATCATGTCAATGTTAAAGCGTCGCTTGGTTGACAAGTATGGACGGCGCATGCGTAAGCTGCGTATCTCATTACTCGATGCCTGTAACCTGCGCTGTCTCTATTGCATGCCCGAGCATCCGGTATTTATGCCACAGAAAGACTGGGCAAGTGCTGCAGATTTGACGCGTATTACCCGGAATCTCGTCGAATTGGGTATCGAGGAAGTACGTTTAACTGGAGGAGAGCCGCTGCTGCGCAAGGATTTCATGGAGATAGTCACCGGACTTTCTGCCTTGCCAATAAAGAAACTGGGATTGACAACCAATGCGTTACTGCTCGTTCCGCACTTGCCACTGTTGAGGCATACCCGGTTGCAATTTTTGAATATCAGTCTTGATAGTCTTGACCGGGATAATTTCTTTCGTATCACTCGCCGTGACGAATTTTCAACGGTGATTGATGCAATCCTGACCGCTAAAGCGCTTGGATTTAGAGTCAAGATCAACACGGTAATCATGAAAGGTATAAATGACCATGAGCTGCCGGATTTTGTCGAATGGTCCGCAGTCCATGATATTCCTGTGAGATTTCTGGAAGTCATGAATATCGGTGTGATGAAAGCTCGGTTTCATGAGCATTTTCTTTCCGTTTCCGACATGATGACCATACTTGGTGCCGAATATCGGTTCAGTGCACTAAATAGCTTGCCGGATAGCACTTCACGTAACTTTCTGGTTTCTAACAACGCAAAGATCGGATTTATTGCTTCTGAATCCAATCCGTTTTGCACGGGCTGTTCCCGTCTGCGGTTGACGCCCAAAGGTCAGATACGCCCTTGTCTCTTTATGGAGGCAGGTATCGATCTAAAACCATTGACCCCGGAGGAATACTTAGATGTACTCCCCACCATCATAGCGATGAAACCGATAAAACGGATTTTCCATCAGCCACAACCCATGTACCAGATTGGGGGATAAGATGAGCAATGTGTTATCGCATATCAATGCGCAAAATCAGCCAGGAATGGTCGATGTCAGCCATAAAGCGAGTACTCTGCGTACAGCTGAGGCGGAAGCGGTGCTGCGTTTGCCACAGGTATTGCTCGACACCATAAAAGGCGATCAGATGACTTCTCCCAAAGGGCCAGTTTTTCATACGGCCATCATTGCCGGTACACAAGCGGTCAAGCGGACACACGAGTTGATTCCATTTTGCCACGCATTGCCAGTAGAAGGTATCAATATCTCGATAAAACCAAGGAATGAAGGATTGGTTATTCGCTGCCGCGTTTCGTGTACCCACAAAACCGGCGTTGAAATGGAAGCGTTGACAGGAGCTAGTGTTGCTGCACTCACAATTTACGATATGTGTAAATCCGTAAGTCACAACATGGTGATAGAACAGGTACGGTTGCTTGAGAAAACCGGTGGTAAATCTGATTTTTATACGGGAGAAGAAAATGCATAAGCCGCTTTATGGACTCATACTTGCCGGAGGCAAAAGTACACGGATGGGGTGCGACAAGGGCGCATTGGTCTATCACAACGGCAAAGATCAAGTGCGATACTTATACGATGTGTTAAGTCAGTTTGTTGCTCAGGTATTCGTTTCTGTTCGCGGTAAACAGCGTTCTCAGTCTCACTTGCAAGGCTACAATGTCATTGAGGATGTCAGGAATATAGACTCACCATTGAACGGGATACTCTCGGCGATGGATCGATTTCCCGAAGCGGGCTGGCTGGTCGTTGCGGTGGATATGCCCTT
>JAGRFM010000061.1 GCA_020446045.1 Nitrosomonas sp. | reverse complement strand
GGATATTGATCCCAACACACTCCGTAATCGTAATTAATCCGGATTTTGTCGTTACTATCATGGCCTTTGAGTAACAATTGGTGAATGGATAAACTTGCGCTATCCACCAAATACCCTTCCGAAACGGTGGATGGCGTCCCACTTATCCCCCCTGCAGCTCGTTCATGCTTTACAATAAGCACCTGTTGTGCCTTCATCAAGTAATAACTGTCTTGATTTCTAGTTTTTATCCTCAAAAAAGGAGAGATTTATGGAAATTGCAACGATTGTGGTTCTGGTGGTACTGGCGATGGCGATTTTTTATGTCATCGCTATTTTTAACAATCTGGTGACCAAGCGTAACCGCTACAAAAATGCATTCGCCCAGATTGAAGTCCAATTGAAACGGCGTTACGACTTGATTCCCAATCTGGTGGAAACTGCAAAGGGTTACCTGAAGCACGAACGCGAAACACTGGAATCGGTGATTGCGGCGCGTAATGCGGCGGCCAATAATCTGGCTGCGGCGGCTTCAGATCCGTCTAACGCCGATGCGATACGCGGACTGATCGGTGCGGAAGGTCAACTGGCCGGTGCGATGGGTAAATTCAACGTGGTATTGGAAGCGTATCCCGATCTCAAGGCCAATCAAAACATGATGCAATTGAGCGAGGAACTGGTCAGCACGGAAAACAAGGTGGCGTTCGCGCGCCAGGCGTTTAACGACCAGGTCATGGATTACAACAATTACAAGCAATCTTTCCCGCCGGTGGTTTTTGCGCCTATGTTCGGCCATAGTGAAGATGCCTCTTTGCTTGAATTTGAGGACAGTGCCCAGATTCAGGCTGCGCCGAAAGTCTCTTTTTAATCCGTAACCGATTAAGCCATGAATTTCTTTGAATTGCAGGACCGGGCACGGCAGAGTACCGCAAAACTGGTGATATTGTTTACACTCGCGGTGTTCACACTGATTATCCTCACCAATCTGCTGGTGATGTTTACGTTTGGCTATGTCAATCCGGAGCATTTGACGTTGTATGCTTTTCTGGAGCAGTTCGACTGGGATATGTTTCTGATGATTGGTCTGGGCGTCATCGCGATTGTCGGGTTCGGCAGTTTGTACAAGATTTACACACTGGGCGGCAACGGTGCGAAAGTGGCCGAGATGCTCGGTGGGGAATTGATCGTCGATGGCAGCGGGGATATTTATAAACAGCGCGTATTGAACGTGGTCGAAGAAATGGCGATTGCTTCGGGTACGCCGGTGCCGCCGGTCTACTTGTTGCATGAAGACGGTATTAACGCGTTTGCAGCGGGTGATTCGCCGAGCAATGCGGTAATTGGCGTTACACGCGGCGCGATTGAAAAATTGAGCCGGGAAGAGTTGCAGGGTGTCATTGCGCATGAGTTCAGTCATATCTTCAATGGCGATATGAATTTGAATCTTCAGTTGATCGGCATTTTGCACGGCATCACGATAATCGGTTTGATCGGTTATTATCTGTTGCGTTCGGGCGGTGGCGGCCGTTCCAGAAGTTCCAGAGACAGTGGTGGGGCTGTGATGCTTGGCCTGGGACTGGTGGTGATCGGCTATGGCGGCACGTTCTTCGGCAATCTGATCAAGGCCTCGGTGAATCGCCAGCGCGAATATCTGGCGGATGCTTCTGCGGTGCAGTTTACCCGCAATCCGGGCGGCATAGCCGGTGCGCTCAAGCGGATTGGCAGCGATGCCATGGGTTCCACGATCATGAATCCGAGTGGCGCTGAAATCAGCCATGCACTGTTTGGCGACGGCATGCGGCACTCCTTCACCAGCCTGTTTGCAACGCATCCGCCGCTGGAAAAGCGTATTCGCCAGATCGAACCCAATTGGAACGGGAAGTTTGACGTTCCACCGATAGTACGACCACAAGAAACACAAGTGGAAAATGAACAACCGGCGCAAGACCCGCGCCATAAGGCCGTCGAGCTGATGGCTGGTGCCGCGACGGTGATGGCCAGCGGTGCGTTTGTCGACCGAATCGGTCATCTCAACGATGCGCAAATCGATTATGCGCATGAAGTGCTCTGTGAATTGCCCGCAGAAATCAAACGGGCTGCACACGACCCGTTTGCCGCCAGGGCGCTGATTTACTTGATGGTATTGGATAACGATCCAGCCATGCGTGAGCAGCAGTTGCAGTATCTGGAAAAAGAAGCGGACGATGGCGTTTATGCCGAAACCGTCAAACTGGCTGAAAAATTTCCTGAGCTGGAACGGGTGCATCGGTTGCCACTGCTGGATGTTATATTGTCAACATTGCGCCAGTTGTCAAAACGGCAATATCTGCTGTTTAAAAAGAATCTCAATGCACTGGTGATGATGGATAAGCGGGTTCAATTGTTTGAATGGACGTTGCAGAAGATCGTGTTTCATCATCTGGATATCGCGTTTGGAGAGAAAAAACAGCTATTGGGAAAATTGAAACTGGAACAGGCCAAACAAGCCTGCACCGTGGTGTTGTCGTTATTGGTGCATGTCGGCAAGCCGCAGGAAGTGAGTAAGGAACATGCGTTTGAGTTGGCCAGGGAAAAGCTGGGTGGACTGGATATTGCATTATTGCCGGCCAGTGAAATCAGATTCGATATGATCAACGCATCGCTCGACCATTTGGCTCAGTTGGCTCCATTGAAAAAGCCGCAGGTGCTCAAAGCGTGCGCCAGTGCGATTGTCGCGGATCAGCAGGTGACTGATGCGGAAGCTGAATTGTTCCGCGCGATTGCCGACTTGATTGATTGCCCGATGCCGCCATTAGTCGGTTGATGGAAGGAGATTGCGTTACAATCAGCGCTATTTGAGATTGTTATGCCTGATTCTCAACAAAATGCTGCGTATAAAAAACAATGGCAATTCTGGATTGACCGGGGCGGCACGTTTACCGACATTGTGGCGTGTTCAGCCGATGAGGAACTGATCACCCGCAAGCTGTTATCCGAAAATCCCGAGCAATACCCTGACGCGGCGCTGGAAGGCATACGCCGTATTCTGGGTGTTGAATCCAGTGCCGCCATTCCGGCGCATTGCATCAATCATGTCAAAATGGGCTCCACCGTTGCAACCAATGCCTTGCTTGAGCGCAAGGGCGAACGGGTCGCGCTGGTTATTACCAGGGGATTTGCCGATGCATTGCGCATCGGGTATCAGAACCGGCCGCGGTTGTTCGATCTGAATATCCGGTTGCCGGAAATGCTTTATGAAACCGTCATCGAAGCCAACGAGCGCGTCGGTGCCGATGGCGAAATCATTCAAAAACTTGATGAAGCGGCATTGGCGGATGAATTGCGCGGTGTTTTCCAGCAGGGTATCCGTGCTGTGGCGATTGTGTTTATGCATGGTTACCGTTTTCAAGACCATGAACAGATTGCGGTACGTATTGCGCAGGCAACCGGATTCACGCAGATTTCCGTCAGTCATCAAGCCAGTCCGTTGATCAAGCTCGTGTCTCGTGGCGATACCACGGTGATGGATGCGTATCTGTCGCCGATTCTGCGGCGTTACGTCGACCGGATTGCGGAAACTTTGGGCGATACACAATTATTGTTCATGCAGTCGAGCGGTGGCTTGACACAAGCGAACCGGTTTCAGGGCAAGGATAGCATCCTGTCCGGCCCGGCAGGTGGCGTGGTTGGCATGGTGCGCACGGCGGTGCAGGCCGGTTTTGATAAAGTGATCGGGTTTGACATGGGTGGCACGTCGACCGATGTGAGCCATTATGACGGCAGCTATGAACGGGTTTACGACGGTCAGGTGGCCGGGGTGCGCATTCGCGCGCCGATGATGGCGATTCATACCGTTGCAGCGGGCGGCGGTTCGATTTTGCAGTTTGACGGCAACCGTTTCCGGGTCGGGCCGGACAGTGCGGGTGCGAATCCCGGTCCGGCGTGTTACCGGCGCGGCGGTCCGTTGACGGTGACCGATTGCAACGTCATGCTCGGCAAAATCCAGCCGGATTTCTTTCCGCATATTTTCGGTCCAAATGCCGATGAGCCACTGGATGTTGCGATAGTCCGGGAGAAATTTGCACAACTAGCCAGTGAGGTGACTGCGGCCAGTGGCCAACACTACACGCCCGAACAGGTTGCCGAAGGTTTTTTGCTGATTGCTGTGGAAAACATGGCGAATGCGATCAAGAAAATCTCGGTCGAAAAAGGACATGACATTACCCGTTACGCGCTCAACGGATTTGGCGGTGCGGCTGGGCAGCATGTGTGCCTGGTGGCCGATGCGCTCGGTATGGAATCGATTGTGATTCATCCACTGGCGGGTGTTTTGTCGGCGTATGGCATGGGGCTGGCCGATATTACCGCCATTCATACCGAAACATTGGAAGCGCCGCTCAATGCGGAAATGTTGCAAATGGCGAGCCGGATTCTGGATCGGCTGGCGCAGGCAGCGCAGCAAGAAGTCACCGGCCAGGGTGTTGCACCCGAAAAAATTCAAATAAACAAAAAAATTGATTTGCGTTATCAGGGCGCTGATACGGCTTTGACACTGTTATTCGAATCGTTGGAACAGTTACAAACCCATTTTGCCGAATTGCATCAGCGTCAGTACGGCTTCGTTCAGCCCAATCGCGGTCTTGTGATCGCCACGGTATCGGTAGAAGCGATTGGTAAGACTGGTGATGAGGGCGATGCTGTCAACGCTAAACCCATTGCTGTAAATCTGACAAACGTATCTCATAAAAAAACACAACCGGTGAGAACCGTCACTCTAACCAGTGGCGGTTTGCAGCATGATGCACCGGTTTATGCCAACGGCCAGTTACAAACCGGTGATTGCATTCAAGGCCCGGCGATTATCAGCGACGCGAATGCGACGATTGTGATTGAACCGGGATGGAATACAGCGCGTCAGGTCAATGGCGAACTGGTGTTGACGCGCCATGTGCCGCGTCCGCAACGGGAGAGTATCGGCACTACCGCCGACCCGGTGATGCTGGAAGTGTTCAATAACCTGTTCATGTCGATTGCCGAGCAAATGGGCGCGACACTGGCGAATACGGCTTCATCGGTCAATATCAAGGAGCGGCTGGATTTTTCGTGTGCGGTATTTGACCGGCACGGCAATCTGGTCGCCAATGCGCCGCATATGCCGGTGCATCTGGGCAGCATGGGCGAGAGTGTCAAAGCGGTGATTGCCGGTCATCCCGCCATGCAACCCGGTAATGTGTTCGCGATCAACGCGCCATATAACGGTGGTACGCATTTGCCGGATGTCACCGTGGTGACACCGGTTTTTGACGAACAGCATCAGGTTATTTTTTACGTTGCTTCGCGCGGTCACCATGCCGATCTCGGCGGTATAACACCCGGTTCCATGCCACCCGACAGCAGAACGGTCGAGGAAGAAGGCGTCCTGTTCGATAATGTCCGGATTGTGCGGAATAACCGGTTGCTGGAAACGGAAATTCGCCGGTTACTGGCCAGTGGCCCGTATCCTGCGCGCAATCCCGATCAAAATATTGCCGATCTTGGTGCGCAAATCGCCGCCAATGAAAAAGGTATGCATGAACTAAAACGCATGGTCGGCCATTTTGGTTTGGATGTCGTGCAAGCGTATATGCAGCATGTGCAGGACAACGCCGAAGAAACCGTGCGCCGCGTGCTCGATGTGCTGTCGAATGGCAAATTTGAATATGAAATGGATGACGGTTCGCTTATTTGCGTTGCTATCCGTATCGACAAAAAAGCACGAAAAGCCGTGGTCGACTTCACCGGAACCAGCGAGCAGCGTCCCAACAACTTTAACGCGCCGTTGCCGGTGTGCCGTGCCGCGGTGTTGTACGTGTTTCGCACCCTGGTCAAAGATGATATCCCACTCAATGCCGGGTGTTTAAAACCCATCGAAATCATCGCCCCCGAAGGTTGTATGCTCAACCCGCAATACCCAGCAGCCGTGGTTGCCGGTAATGTCGAAACCAGCCAGTGCGTTACCGATGCATTGTACGGCGCACTTGGCGTCATGGCTGCCGCGCAGGGGACGATGAACAACTTCACCTTCGGTAACGACCGATACCAATACTACGAAACCATTTGCGGCGGGGCGGGTGCAGGCCCGGATTTCGACGGTCAAAGCGCCGTGCACACCCATATGACCAATTCCCGCTTGACCGATCCCGAAATCCTCGAATCGCGTTATCCTGTCAGGTTGGAAAGTTTTTCTATCCGCAAAAATTCAGGCGGTAAAGGACAACATAAAGGCGGTGACGGCGTTATTCGCCGTATCCGGTTCAACGAACCCATGCATGCCGCCATTCTGTCCAATCACCGGCGCATCGCGCCGTTCGGGTTGAATGGCGGCGAACCGGGTCAGTTGGGGTGTAATGCTGTTGAACGGGAGAATGGCGAAACTGAAGAACTGGGCGCTACCGCCAGTGTGCAGCTTGAAGCCGGGGATGTGGTGGTGATTGAGACGCCGGGAGGAGGAGGGTATGGTTGCACGCATTGATTGGACTGAAAAATATGCGAGTTTTTCTCATGTGTTAATGCAAGACGCGACCCCTTTATGTTTCGACCCCTTTATGCTTTATGCTCGCGACCCCTTTATGCTCCGCGACCCCGTTACTCGTTAAATATGACATGCGAGCCCGGTAGGGTGCATTAACCGCAGGGCAATGCACCATAGAAAATTCAGGGGCTATAATAAGTAACTAATTAAGAAGGTACCCAGCCTTGTGCATTTTTCGGCCCAAAATGAACAGCTATTATGGTTCGATGTGAAATGCAAATTCTTTACATGCAAATAATCTGCTTTATTTAAATATAGCCCAATCCAGTGTCGGCAAGGCCGACAAGATCGATGTTGTTTGTATTAAAGTTTGTATCAGCCGCAAATAAAGCCAGTGAAGCATGAGTGTATTGCCCTGAGGAAATAGTGCTTTCCCAATGATCCTGAGCGGCTGCGGAAGGCGTGATGCCAACGAGATTCTGATAGAGAAGATTGATTTCATCCAAACTGGAGAAGTTTTTTCCAAGTTTTGCGTTCAAGGCAAGCTGGGCCACCTCCTCAACGCTGCTGCCTCCATCGAGAAACTGCAGGCCTATACCGACAAACTTCTTATTCGATACTGCCTCAGCGCCAAATACCGCACCGATAATCTTGGCTGTAGTGCCAGCATGTCCTTCCAGATCAAGCGCAACTGAAGCGTCGGAAAAATCTAATCGTTCTATATTGCTGAGCGTGTCCGTTTCTCCGCTACTATTGTCCCTGATCTCGTGAATGCTTCCGTTTACGCTAATAGTATACTGGGCGTGTGCTTTGTCGTAGACGGCTGTATCGATACCCGATCCGCCATCAAGGTAATCGTTTCCGGTTTCTCCTTTTAGCGTGTCATTACTTTCTAAGCCGGTCCAATAACGTCCCCCGCTGATGGAGCCAATTCCCAAGTTGCCAGCCAGTCCATCGCCGCCATAAATCCAGTTGAGCGCTGCAATATCGTAGCTATTGAAAGTGGAATAAGGCCCTCCGTTTGAGGTGTAAGACATGAGCGTGTTGGAGGTATTATCTTCGTTATCGGGCAACGTGACGGTACCTTCAAAGGGATGTTTTAAACCCAGGGCATGCCCCATTTCATGCAATAAGGTTTCATATCCACTGCTGCCGGCTTGAAGGCTGCTGTTTTGTGCGAGCCATTCAACATTATCAAGATAAACGTATGCAAAAACACTATAGCTGGTTATGGTTTCATTTCCATCAACTGTGTAACTATAGCCCCAGCTAGTCAAGCCGGCCGTCGATCCTCCAGTAATGTCGATTGAGCTGAAATGGATTTGTGCGTTATCGCCGTCAGAAGTTTCTTTAAACGTAATGCCCGTCAAATTGCTGATGTAATTCAATATTTGCCGTGTTGCATCCATTTGTGTGTTGCTGTAAGCCTGCTGATTGGATACGTCAGCCTGATTTCCCGAGGTAATAGAGAATGTATAAGAAAGGGTATTAGGAGTGTCCGGTGTTAGATAATTCCATTGTGGGCCATCACCCAGTAACGCATCAATATATGGGATTCCAGAAGTTGGAATGGTTGTGATGTCGGATTCTTGAGTCATGTTTTTTTCCCCTTTAAAAGCTAGTGCTATTTCAATTTGATATTGCCGTGTACAGCACCCACAAGATATTTTGTCACAAGGCGCAGAACGCAGCCAATGGTTATTCCATTGACAAGTGCTGCAACACAGTGACAGGATATCTTGTGAGTGCCCTCTGGGTTAGCTTTTCAGTGCCACTGACTGCGTTAGGTC
>JAGRFM010000060.1 GCA_020446045.1 Nitrosomonas sp. | reverse complement strand
TTTGCGAATAAAGTTTGCGTGGAGATGGCCATCTCCACATATCTTGCCCTGTTGTGTTAGTTTTTTAAAATATACTACCACTATATTATAAGTTTGCAAACAGTTTATTTTCGTTATATTATAATTTCAACACCTTTAAAAATGCTTTCAAGAAGCTTCTTTCAAGTAAAAGAAAGTACTTTTGAAACAAAAAGAAAGCAAAGAAAAGCAAAAGAAACGGACAGAAACAAAATGAAACTAAAAGCAACTTCAAGGCAAGTAAAAGAAACTTGAAAATGGAGTGGGAAATTTTTTTAGAAAAAAATAAAAAAACTCAAAAAAACATTTCCGCCAAAGAATAATTTGATATGGGGAATATTGTGATGACCAAAGCCTTATCAGAACGTATCGCGCTATTTACAGACAAGCACAAAAACACCGGTAAACAGTTTTTGCCGGTTTTTATCGCATTGAAGTCGGATATCGAACAGGCATTACAGGACGGTTGGACGGTGCATCAAGTATGGATCACGTTACATGACGAGGGAAAGATTAAATGTTCGTACCAGTGGTTCAGAACGTTGGTTAATCGCCATATCGCTGATGACAGTAAACAAAGGCTGCGCACTGTACCAGGAAAATCAGCAACCACTGATCAGGATGGATTTCGTTTTAATTCTGCAACTGAAAAAGAGGAGCTTATCTAATGGCCAAGATACATATGATTCTGCAAGGAAAGGGCGGCGTTGGCAAATCGTTTATCTCATCGACATTGGCACAGCATAGGATCGCCAAAGGCAAGAACCCTTTGTGCATCGATACCGATCCGGTCAATGCCACGTTTTATGGTTTCAAAAAACTCAATGTTAAGCAGATTAATGTGATGAATAACGATGAAATCGATCCCAGGAAATTTGACGATTTGATCGAACTTATCGCCAATACAGAAACCGATGTCATTATCGATAACGGTGCGAGCACTTTTGTGCCGATGTCGCATTATCTGATCAGTAACCATATTCCGTCATTGTTGCTGGATATGGGACATGAACTGGTTGTTCATACCGTGATTACCGGAAGCCAGGCATTGCTCGACACACTTAACGGTTTTGTGCATCTCGTCAAACAATTTCCGAAGGAAGCATTGTTCGTGGTCTGGCTTAATCCCTATTGGGGTGAGATCACCATGAACGGCAAGCAGTTTGAGGAAATGAAAGCGTATCTCGACAACAAAGCACGCGTATCGGCCATTATCAGGATTCCACACTACAAACCGGAAACCTTCGGCAAGGATTTGAGCGAAATCCTGCAATCGAAATTCACGTTTGACGAAGCGCTTAAAAACAGCACTTTGCCAGTGATGGTTCGTCAGCGGTTGACCATCATCAGAAGACAGTTGTTTACCAATCTGGAAAACGTGGCTGCGGTTTTGTCATGAACAACGACAGGCTGGATGCATTGATCAAACGGATTGCGTCAGAACACGGCATTGTTTTGACCAAAGATGATCCGGTATTGATGATGCATACATTGAATGAAGTGCTGCTGGAACAAAATGAAAAGGCGCAGGCTGAATTGCTGAGTAAATATGAAGCCATTCTGCAGGAAAGCTTTAATCAGTGGCATTCATATGCCAGCAAAAAAGCTAATGCGCTGATTAATGTGCAACAAAACCATTTCAGCAAAAACCATGACCAAGTTTCAGATCAATGTATGCAATTGATCGGCGAAAAAATCAGAATCGCAATTAATCATGAAATCCGTGAGCTGACCAGAATTTCCAGGCAGGCGGCCATCATCAATTTACTGGCTGCCGTTCTGGTATTGGTTTCAACAGTCATTGTTTCATTTACGCTCTTATAGCTTTAACCAAAAGGTGGACAGCTTATGAAAACCTTAAATCTGACAGAAGCGGCCCAGTTTCTAAAACTGCATCCCGAAGAAGTGCGCCGTCGCGCCAAGGCCGGAATTATTCCTGGCGCCAAATTAGGAAAACGCTGGGCATTTATTGAAGATGACCTTGCCGATCATATCCGCTCGTTATATGCTTGTACCCGGCAAGCGTTGCAAGTGGGACATGAGGAGAAAAAATTATGTCACTCTT
>JAGRFM010000059.1 GCA_020446045.1 Nitrosomonas sp. | reverse complement strand
TAATAAAACGAGATCCATAAGTATTATGAATTACTATTTTGTTAGGTTGGGGAATGGCTGAATCATAATTTACTGTAAATCTCAGCGCCTTTTTCTTTGAATTCTGCTGATTTCTGTTCCATGCCCTGTTGAAGCGCTTCATCCTCGGCTATTCCCTGGCTGGCGGCATAATCACGCACATCCTGGGTTATTTTCATCGAGCAGAAGTGCGGCCCGCACATTGAGCAGAAATGGGCCACTTTGGCGCCTTCCTGCGGCAGTGTTTCGTCATGAAACTGCTGTGCCTTGTCGGGATCGAGGCTCAGGTTGAACTGGTCTTCCCAGCGGAATTCAAAGCGTGCCTTGGATAATGCATTGTCGCGTATCTGCGCGCCGGGATGGCCTTTAGCAAGGTCGGCGGCATGCGCTGCGATCTTATAGGTGATAATGCCATCCTTGACGTCATCTTTATCCGGCAGGCCAAGATGTTCTTTTGGCGTGACATAGCACAGCATCGCGGTACCGTACCAGCCGATCATCGCCGCGCCGATGGCGGAAGTGATATGGTCGTAACCGGGTGCGATATCGGTTGTCAGCGGGCCTAACGTATAGAAGGGCGCTTCATCGCAATGTTCGAGTTGCAAATCCATGTTTTCCTTGATTAAGTGCATCGGTACATGGCCAGGACCTTCGATCATCGTTTGTACGTCATGTTTCCAGGCGATTTTGGTCAGTTCGCCGAGTGTTTTCAGTTCGGCAAACTGCGCTTCGTCGTTGGCGTCGTAAATCGAACCGGGACGCAAGCCATCACCGAGCGAAAAGCTGACGTCGTAGGCTTTCATGATTTCGCAGATTTCCTCGAAATGCGTGTATAAAAAGCTTTCCTTGTGGTGTGCCAGGCACCATTTCGCCATGATCGAACCGCCGCGCGAAACAATACCGGTCATGCGCTTCGCCGTCATCGGTACAAATGCCAGCCGCACACCAGCATGGATGGTGAAGTAATCGACGCCTTGCTCAGCCTGTTCGATTAATGTATCGCGGAAAATTTCCCAAGTCAGTTCTTCTGATTTACCGTCAACTTTTTCCAGCGCCTGATAAATCGGCACAGTTCCGATCGGCACCGGGCTGTTGCGGATAATCCATTCTCGCGTTTCGTGGATATTTTTGCCGGTAGATAAATCCATCACCGTATCGCCGCCCCAACGGATCGCCCAGGTCATTTTCTCGACTTCTTCCTGTATGCTTGAACCCAACGCAGAGTTGCCGATATTCGCATTGATTTTCACCAGGAAATTGCGCCCGATAATCATCGGTTCCGATTCGGGGTGATTGATATTGGCTGGAATAATTGCCCTGCCGCGCGCGACTTCGTCACGCACGAATTCAGGCGTGATCTGTTTAGGTAAAATTGCACCGAAGTGTTGCCCTGCATGTTGTTGCGTCAATAAATCATGATTGTCTGCGCCCAGCATTTCATAGCGCTGGTTTTCACGAATGGCGATAAATTCCATTTCGGGGGTAATAATGCCCTGACGTGCATAGTGCATTTGTGTTACATTCTTTCCCGATTTGGCGCGTCGCGGCTGGCGCTGTAAATTAAAACGCATTTCGGCCAGTTTGGGGTCTTCGAGTCGTGCCTGGCCATAGGACGAACTTAACCCTGGCATGATTTCGGTATCTTCGCGAGATTCGATCCATTTTTCGCGTAAGGGCAAAAGACCGGAACGAATATCGATTTTTGCGGACGGATCGGTATAAGGACCGGAAGTGTCGTAAACCCATATCGGCGGATTTTTTTCCGTGCCGTTGCCTGTCATGGTATCGGTCTGCCTGATTTCACGCATGGGTACTTGAATGTCGGGGTTCGATCCCTGTACATAGATTTTGCGTGAGTTGGGTAACGGTTTTACCGCGGCTTCGTCGACAGCAGCCGTAGTATTGGAGAAATTATTTTTGTTTAAAACTGTAATGCTCATCAAGATGCTCCTTATAAATGCCATAAAGAGCAGGAGAATTGACTCCAGCTTCCCTACGGCGGCATTATCCGCGTCAGGTAATAAGGGACTTTCTCACCAAAATTCCAAAAAATCAGAAAATGGACCCCTAGCTGATGCTGTGAAGCTAATGGAAATGTGAAATAATTACAATTATATTATTTTTTTGAATTGATCGCATATGAACATTGAAACGAATCCCGAATTAACGCCAGAAAAAACCCGCTACAATATGGTCGTGCAGCAAATTCGTCCATGGTATGTCTTTAATGACGACGTACTTGATCTACTCTATGAAGTGCATCGTGAAGAATTTGTCCCGGCAGCTTATCGTCATGCTGCTATGGTTGATATGAAGATTCCTTTGGGACAGGGTCAGGTTATGCTCGAGCCCAAAATGGAAGCACGTATCCTGCAGGCATTACAAATCAAGAAAACCGATAAAATCCTTGAAGTGGGTTCCGGTAGCGGTTATATGACGGCGTTACTGGCAAAGCTGGGCGCGCATGTTTACAGTGTGGAAATACTGCCTGAATTAAAAAACATGGCCGAAACTAATCTGAATGCGCACAACATAGATAATGTTACCCTGGAACAGGGAGACGCCGCGCTGGGTTGGCCCAATCATGAACCTTATGATGTGATTGTGATTACCGGTTCCACGCCGGTGCTGCCCGATAGTTTCAAAAACAGCCTGAATGCCGGTGGCCGTTTATTTGCGATAATTGGTGAAGATCCTGTTATGCATGGTCAACTGTTTACCTGTGTCGCACCGGGTGAATTTACCGTTGATGAAATATTTGAAACAAGCATTCCACCACTGAATAATGCAGCACAGGCAGAAAAATTCAGGTTTTGATTAATCTTTTTCTCATTTTTAAGTATCGAACTTTTGTCTGCTGTTTTTTTTTACAAAAACATATTTAACGTGCTGATGCCGAACGTGCGGAGTACGTTTTTTTCGTTTGTTTTCCTCGCGGGTTTGGTGTGCAGTTCATTGCTTAATGCATCAAATCTGATTGATGTTTATCATGAAGCGTTGGAAAAGGACGCACAATACCAGTCCGCCCGGGCGGCTTATCAGGCTGCACAGGAGAAAATCGTTCAAGGCAGAGCTGGACTGTTACCCAATATCAATTTCTCGTTTACGCGGCAGGCTCAGGAAGTCGATACCACCTTGGGACCGGCGGTAACCATTCAGAATCGGGGCATTGTTATTGCAGCAACGCAGCCTATCGTGCGTTTTGAAAACTTCATTATTTATACCCAATCCAAAACGCAAGTGTCCCAGGCAGAGTCGCAGTTTGTTATTGCGGCGCAAGACCTGATTCTTCGTGTTGCGCAGGCTTATTTTGACGTTCTGGACGCACAGATTGACGTCGAAGTCGCTGAAGCGCAGAAAGTGGCTATCCTCAAGCAACTCGAACAGGCCAAGCGTAATTTTGAAGTTGGTGTTGCAACCATTGTCGATACCAACGAAGCCCAGGCGCGCTTTGATCTGACGTTGTCGCAGGAAATCGCTGCGCGTAATGCACTGGAAATCAACAAACGTGCATTGCAGGGTATTATCAATCGCTTTCCGGAGCAGCTTGCGCATACGAATGAAATAGTTTCCGATTTGCCTGTCCTGCGTTATGGCAGCATGGATGAATGGGTTAAAGTGGCCGAGGAGCAGAATTTTACGCTAAAGGTGCAACAAGCGGCTTATGACCTGGCTTCCAAGGAAGTTAGAAGAATGTGGTCGCAGCATCTTCCGACCGTCGATCTGGTTGCGCAATACAGTGATCAAACCGGTGTCGGTGCACAATTCACGGGACGGGGAATTGACTTGACATCCCAATCGATTGGTGTCCAGGTCAATGTGCCGATATTCCAGGGATTTGGTACACAATCAAAAGTGCGCGAGGCCATCGCTAATCAGGAAAAGGCACAGCATGATCTGGAAGATATCCGGCGTGCAACCGTACTTCAGGTACGGCAACAATATCTTAATGTAACCAACGGTATTGCTCAGGTGAATGCGCTGAAACAGGCGCTGATTTCAAGCAAAACGCAGTTGGATTCAACCATACTGGGACAGGAAGTCGGTGTTCGAACCGAAGTTGATGTACTGAACGCCCAACAACAGTTCTATTCCGCCCGGCGCGATCTGACCAAGGCTTATCACAGCTATCTCATGTCAAGACTCCGTTTGAGTGCTGAAGCAGGTGAACTGGATGAAGAAGTTTTGCAGCAGATTAATGACATGCTGCAAGGCTGATCATTCGGTATTTGCTCATGTTGCAATAGCATTTTAGCCAATTAGGAACAATTTTTTCCATTTTTGTTGAGTTCGGTCTTGAAATTCGAATACTTAATCCTTATTATTGTTAGCACTCTTTAAGAGTGAGTGCTAACTTTTGGGCAGAGCTCGTAAAAGAATGAAAAATGATTTATTTATTTTCAGCGGTAAATTTTAATAGGAGATCCAAGTATGAAAATTCGTCCATTACATGATCGCGTGATCGTCAAACGACTGGAAGAAGAGCGCAAAACGGCTTCCGGTATCGTGATTCCTGATAGTGCAACAGAGAAACCTGACCAGGGTGAAATTCTTGCAGTAGGTAAAGGTAAGGTTGCTGACGATGGCAGTGTGCGCGCGTTGGAAGTTGAGGTGGGCGATAAGGTATTGTTTGGCAAGTACTCCGGCCAGACCGTCAAAGTAGAAGGCGAAGAGCTTTTGGTGATGCGCGAAGAAGATATTATGGGTGTGATCGAAGGTTAATGAGTTCGAATTGACCAAAGTGACAAACTTGTTAAACAGTATTTAAGAATTTAGGAGAAAGAAGATTATGTCAGCAAAAGAAGTAAAATTTGGAGATGTTGCGCGTCATAAAATGATGGATGGTGTCAATGTTTTGGCCGATGCCGTCAAGGTTACACTGGGGCCAAAAGGCCGCAATGTCGTTCTGGATCGTGCCTATGGCGCGCCAACCATCACCAAGGACGGTGTTTCGGTTGCCAAGGAAATCGAATTGAAAGATAAATTCGAGAATATGGGTGCGCAAATGCTGAAGGAAGTATCCAGTAAAACATCCGACGTGGCTGGTGATGGAACAACGACGGCTACCGTTCTGGCACAGTCTATCGTTAAAGAAGGCATGCGCTACGTTGCTGCAGGGATGAATCCAATGGATCTGAAACGCGGTATTGATAAAGCTGTCGCTGCAACCGTTGAAGAGCTTAAAAAAATGTCAAAACCCTGCGCGACAGCAAAGGAAATCGCTCAGGTTGGCAGTATCTCTGCAAATTCTGATGCTGAAATCGGCCAGATCATCTCTGATGCCATGGATAAAGTCGGAAAAGAAGGTGTGATTACAGTCGAAGACGGTTCCGGTCTGCAAAATGAACTGGAAGTTGTAGAAGGAATGCAGTTTGACCGTGGTTATTTGTCTCCCTATTTCGTAAGCAGTGCTGAAAAACAAATTGCCTTGCTGGAAAACCCGTATATTCTGTTACATGACAAAAAAATTTCCAATATTCGTGACTTGCTTCCCGTTCTGGAACAGGTTGCCAAAGCTGGCAAGCCGTTGCTGATTATCGCTGAAGATATTGAAGGTGAAGCGCTAGCAACATTGGTGGTGAACAATATTCGCGGTATTTTGAAAACCTGCGCGGTTAAAGCGCCTGGTTTTGGTGATAGACGTAAAGCTATGCTGGAAGATATTGCAATTCTCACCGGTGGTACGGTTATCGCTGAAGAAGTGGGTCTTTCCCTGGAAAAAGTGACCTTGGAAAATCTGGGTCAAGCCAAACGTGTTGAAATCGGCAAGGAAAACACCACCATTATCGACGGTGCCGGTGATGCGTCAAATATTGAAGGTCGAGTCGGTCAAATCCGCAAGCAAATCGAAGAGGCGACCAGCGACTACGACAAGGAAAAATTGCAAGAACGCGTTGCCAAATTGGCTGGCGGTGTTGCATTGATCAAAGTTGGCGCTGCAACTGAGGTTGAAATGAAAGAGAAAAAAGCGCGTGTTGAGGATGCGCTGCATGCGACGCGCGCTGCTGTTGAAGAAGGTGTGATTCCAGGTGGTGGTGTTGCTTTACTGCGCACGATACCGGTTATTACCCAATTAAAAGGCGATAACCATGATCAGGATGCCGGAATCAAAATTGTACTCCGGGCACTGGAAGAACCACTGCGTCAGATCGTGACCAACTGTGGTGACGAACCGTCAGTTGTTGTCAATAAAGTTATGGAAGGAACGGGTAATTTCGGTTACAACGCTGCCAGTGGTGAATATGGCGATATGGTTGAAAGTGGTGTGCTGGATCCAACCAAAGTGACACGCTCAGCCCTGCAAAACGCAGCATCTGTTGCAAGCCTGATGTTAACAACCGATGCCATGGTTGCAGAACTGCCAAAAGATGAATCACCTGCTGGCGGTATGGGTGGCATGGGCGGTATGGGTGGCATGGGCGGAATGGGTGGTATGGATATGTAAAGCTGCTTTAATCGTCTGCTGTATCAGTAGTACTTTATTATCTTATATTCGTTTGCAACAATCTTCCCAGGAAGATTGTTGCTTTTTTTTGAAACACAGTTTGATCGGTCTTTAAAAACCACCCTTATTCTATGTTTTATTCTTTTTTATATGCGTATCAATCCATGATACATTTGATGCTATGAACATCATCAAGGATTATTCACCGCCTGAGAATCTGCTTCGGGATCGTGTAATACTCGTAACGGGCTCAGGGCAAGGACTGGGCCGTGCAGCAGCGATTGCCTATGCCAGACATGGCGCTACCGTTATTCTTCATGGACGGAAAGTTGAAAAACTGGAAAAAGTCTATGATGAAATTGAAGCGCTGGATAAGGCGCAGCCTGTCATTTATCCATTGGATCTTGAAAAAGCAACTGACGAAGATTGCTCAGGGCTTGCTGCCGCAATTGCAGAACAACTGGGGCGTTTGGATGGTATATTGCACAATGCCGCGTTTCTTGACGGTCCTTGTCCGCTGGAATTGCAAACCATGAATCAATGGCAGACTTTGTTAAAGATTAATCTGATAGCGCCATTTTCAATAACAAGAGCCTGTTTGCCATTGCTTAAATCAGCGCCGGATGCCAGCATTATCATGACAGCAAGCACACAGGGACACAATCCGACAGCGTACTGGGGTGGTTTTTCGGTCGCCAAAGCGGGAGTCGAGGCACTGGTCAGGATTCAAGCCGATGAATGGGGCAAGTTGCCTAATTTGCGTATTAATGCTTTGATACCTGGTATCGTGAATACCCCGCAACGTGCCAAAACGCATCCCGGCGAAGTAAAGAAAACATTGCCGCAGCCAGAAGACTTGATGCCGAATTATCTATTCCTCATGGGGCCAGATAGCAAAGAAATTAAAGGTGAAATCATTGCCTGTCAGACGATACACTAAGTGCTCATTATGGTATAACAAGGTATAATCAACCGGTTGGGTAGGTGGCAGGTTAATCGCAAACAGCGAAAGTGGCGGAATTGGTAGACGCACTAGATTTAGGTTCTAGCGCCGAAAGGTGTGGGGGTTCGAGTCCCCCCTTTCGCACCAGAATATTGGGAATTAAGGCTATTGGCTGAAAAACTGCTTTACAAAAATTAGAGATTCTTTAATAAACAAATATCATTAACTTTACACTATTTCTCATGTTGTAAATCAACCAGGATAATCAGGAAATTTAATGCAATCAAATGTTGAAAGTATAGAAGCACTGGAACGCAAAATAGATATATCAATTTCTCAGGATGCGATACAGGATGAGGTCAATAAAAGGCTCAAGACTATTGCTAAGAAAACGAAAATGGATGGATTCCGTCCTGGCAAGGTTCCTTTTAAACTGGTCTCGCAACGATACGGATCGCAGGTGCAACAGGAAGTAATAGGGGATGCATTACAAAAAGAATTTGCCGAGGCGGTCAAAAAAAATGATTTGCAGATTGTCGGTTATCCAAGTTATGAGGTAAAACAGGATGAAGGTGGCAAAGAAAATGAAGATGCAACGCAATTAGTTTTTACGGCAAAGTTTGAAGTCTATCCGGATATTGTTTTAGGTGACTTGAGTCAGACCACAATCGAAAAGCCGGTCACAACGATTGGCCCTGAAAATATCGACAAAACCATCGAAATGATTCGTAAACAGCATGTTCAGTATCATAGTGCTGACCGTGCTGTGGAGAAGAGTGATCGTGTGAAATTTGATTATCATGGTATATTGGATGGAAATGCTTTTGAAGGGGGGCAGGCTGAGGATGTTCTGCTGATTGTCGGTGAAGGTAAGTTCATGAAAGATTTTGAGGATGCATTAATCGGTATGAACGTTGACGAGGAGAAGACTTTTGATTTCACTTTTCCCGAAGATTACCATGGCAAGGATGTGGCGGGGAAAACCGTAAGCTTTACGATCAAACTGAAATCGGTGGAATCTCCGGTGTTGCCTGAAGTTGATGCTGAATTTGCCAAACAGCTGGGTATTGCTGATGGTGATTTAGATAAACTGCGAGAAGCTATAAGTCATGATCTCAATCGTGAGGTGGCAAGGCAGGTCAGAAGTAAACTCAAAACTCAAGTGATGAGCGGTTTGATGGATGTTAACCCCATTGATGCGCCCAATGCATTGATTAATCAGGAGATAAATCGCTTGATGGAAAATGCGCGTCAGGATTTTGCTTCAAAAGGCTTGAATGCTGACGAATTAGAGTTGAAACCCGAACTGTTTAAGGATAAAGCAGAGCATCGCATCAAATTAGGGCTTATTTTGGCGGAATTAATGAAGGTACATCATTTGAAAGCCACGTCGGAACAGGTGCGAAAAGTCATTGAAGAATCCGCCCAGGCTTACGATAATCCCGAAGAAGTTATTAAATGGCATTATGCTTCTAAAGAGCGCTTGAAAGATGCGGAGTCGCTCGCGCTAGAAGAAAATGTTGTTCAGTGGGTGTTAGGGCAAGTCAATGTGGTTGAAAAGAAGGTAACTTTTGATGAACTGATGGGGTTAGCTTAATATGATGTTTGAACCGGATTCATACAATAAAAATGAGACCAAAAATATTGGCCTCATTCCAATGGTCATTGAGACGAGTGGGCGCGGCGAACGAGCT
Source organism: Nitrosomonas sp. (assembly GCA_020446045.1). Classification (GTDB taxonomy): domain Bacteria; phylum Pseudomonadota; class Gammaproteobacteria; order Burkholderiales; family Nitrosomonadaceae; genus Nitrosomonas. The sequence goes on along the minus strand of JAGRFM010000059.1, from coordinate 5,722 downwards.
TACGATATTTATTCTCGATTATTAAAAGAGCGCGTTGTTTTTTTGGTTGGGCCGGTCAATGAAGCCAGCGCTAATCTAGTCGTGGCCCAGTTGCTGTTCCTTGAATCCGAAAATGCAGAGAAAGATATTCATCTGTATATCAATTCACCCGGAGGCGTTGTTTCTGCCGGACTTGCTATTTATGACACGATGCAATACATTAAACCGGATATCAGTACGTTATGTATTGGGCAGGCGGCAAGTATGGGTGCGTTGTTACTTACCTCGGGCGCCAAAGGTAAACGTTATTGCTTGCCAAATTCTCGCGTCATGATTCATCAACCGCTAGGGGGGTTTCAAGGTCAGGCTTCCGATATAGAGATCCATGCAAAGGAAATTCTCTATTTGAAATCAAGACTCAATGAAATAATGGCCCATCATACCGGACAACCTGTTGCGGAGATAGAAAAAGATACCGATCGTGATAATTTTTTGAGTGCGGAAGAATCTGTCAAGTATGGTCTGGTTGATGCCGTTTTAACGCATCGAGAAATGAACAATAGCGTAGGTGACTGAGTAGTAGAACATGGTATGCCAAGTTATATTACAATTGTATCTAGTGCGTTATCAATATGATATTGCCGGGTTCGGTAAGTTTGTCAAAGTGCATGGCAAGGCGTGCCTTGCAGGAAATAGTGATTCTATTACCGAAGCACTAGCAGTAAGAAGGTACATTTTTTTTAACAAATGTCATAAACTTGATGTTGTCAGGATAAATTAATATGCCAGATAAAACGAATAGCGAAAAACTGCTTTATTGTTCTTTTTGCGGTAAAAGTCAACACGAGGTGAGAAAGCTGATTGCAGGGCCTTCAGTTTTTATTTGTGATGAATGTATTGAACTTTGCAATGATATCATTCGCGAGGAAATGCAAGGTGATGATGCCGCAAAACTGGTTAAATCAAGCTTGCCCGTTCCGCATGAAATCTGTCAGACGTTGAATCAGTATGTTATTGGACAGGAATCAGCCAAAAAAATCCTGTCTGTCGCCGTTTATAATCACTACAAACGTCTGAAAAACCTGGCTAAAGGTAATGATAGTGATGATATCGAATTATCCAAAAGTAACATTCTTTTGATCGGCCCGACTGGTTCTGGTAAGACATTGCTGGCGCAAACTTTGGCCCGTCTCCTGGATGTGCCTTTTATCATGGCGGATGCAACAGCGTTGACTGAAGCCGGCTACGTTGGTGAGGATGTTGAAAATATCATTCAGAAACTATTGCAGAAATGTAATTACGATGCCGAAAAAGCTCAACGCGGTATCGTATATATTGACGAAATCGATAAAATTTCACGTAAATCCGATAATCCGTCCATCACACGGGATGTTTCCGGAGAAGGTGTACAACAGGCATTACTGAAACTCATCGAAGGAACGGTGGCGATGGTTCCACCCCAAGGCGGACGAAAACATCCGAACCAGGAATTCGTACAAGTCGACACTACAAACATCCTGTTTATTTGTGGCGGCGCTTTCGATGGTTTGGATAAAGTAATCCGGGGCCGGTCTGAGAAAGGTGGAATAGGCTTTGGTGCAGATGTTCGCAGCCGTAATCGTAAGGATATCAACAAAGTGCTTCAGGACGTCGAACCGGAGGACTTGGTTAAATTCGGTTTGATTCCAGAATTTGTTGGCCGTTTGCCGGTTGTTGCAACATTGGATGAATTGAATGAAGACGCGCTTGTCCAAATTCTGACAGAACCCAAGAACGCATTGGTTAAACAATACCGGAAAATGTTTAACATGGAAGGCGGTGTCGAACTGGAATTTAGGGAACCTGCGCTGAGAGCAATTGCCCGTAAAGCTTTATCCAGAAAAACAGGCGCCAGGGGATTGCGTTCAATTATGGAAGAAATTCTGCTTGATATTATGTACGACTTGCCATCTCTGGACAATGTTACGAAAGTCGTGATTGACTATAACTCAGCAAATGAGGATATTAATCCGATATTGATTTACTCCGATCAGCAGAAAGTAGCGAAAACTTCCAATTAACCTCTTCTATACTCAAGAATGAAAATGCCATGTGGTAATACTTATTAGAATCACATGGCTCTCCGGGCTCGGCTATCAAGTTCCGTGTTAAAGAGAACTGTGGACAATATAGCTTAAGACGCTATTTTATTTCCTAATAGTATTCATATTACGGTATAGTCAACTTGAGTTTCAGGAAAATGGCTATACACTATCGATATTGCTAACTTAAAATCTAGAATTAAACAGATATGAATTCTATAGTTGAAGATTCTAAACAAGTAACTCTGCCATTGCTTCCATTGCGGGATGTTGTGGTATTTCCACATATGGTTATACCTTTGTTTGTCGGACGGCAGAAATCTATCAAAGCGCTTGAACTTGCCATGGAAACCAACAAGAGTATTCTCCTGGTGGCGCAAAAGATAGCTTCAAAAGACGAGCCTGCTCCCGAGGACATGTATTCGGTTTGTAGTATTGCCAGCATCCTTCAAATGTTGAAGTTGCCCGACGGAACTGTAAAAGTACTGGTTGAAGGTAATCAACGCGCGCGTATTCTTGAATTTATCGACGTTGAAACGCATTACGACGGAAGCGCGCAACAGATTGAAGAGCAAAAGAGTGAATCTTCAGAGACTGAAGCAATGCGGCGCGCATTAATGACCCAGTTTGACCAATATGTCAAACTCAATAAAAAAATTCCCTCTGAAATAATTACATCGCTTGGTGGAATTGATGAAGCCGGGCGTTTGGCTGATACTATCGCGGCTTATCTTCCGTTGAAGCTTGAACAAAAACAGGATGTTCTGGAAATCTTTGATGTCAAGAAACGTCTGGAGCATTTGCTTGCCCTGTTGGAAACAGAACTGGATATTCTACAGGTCGAGAAGCGTATTCGCGGCAGAGTTAAACGACAAATGGAAAAAAGTCAGCGCGATTACTACTTGAATGAACAAGTGAAAGCTATTCAGAAAGAACTGGGCGAAGGTGAAGAGGGTGCGGATCTTGAAGAAATAGAGCGAAAAATAAAATCTGCCCAGATGCCCAAAGAAGCACGCGAAAAGGCAGAAACCGAACTCAGAAAATTGCGCTTGATGTCGCCTATGTCAGCAGAAGCCACTGTAGTCCGGAATTATATCGATGCACTGGTTGGATTGCCTTGGAAAAAGAAAAGCAAGATCAGTAAAGATCTTCAAGCGGCAGAAGCTATTTTGGATGAAGACCACTACGGTCTGGAAAAAGTTAAGGAAAGAATCATCGAGTATCTGGCGGTACAACAACGTGTTGACAAAATGAAAGCGCCGATACTGTGCCTGGTTGGTCCTCCAGGTGTTGGTAAGACGTCACTGGGACAATCGGTGGCGCGTGCAGTTAACAGAAAGTTTGTTCGGATGGCATTAGGCGGCGTCAGGGATGAAGCTGAGATTCGTGGCCACCGGAAGACCTACATCGGTTCAATGCCAGGGAAAATTTTGCACAATATGGCGAAGGTGGGTGTTAAGAATCCATTATTTCTGTTGGATGAAGTCGATAAAATGGGTATGGATTTTCGTGGTGACCCTTCTTCAGCTTTGCTGGAAGTGCTTGATCCCGAACAGAATCATACTTTTGCCGATCATTATATCGAAGTTGAATATGACTTGTCGGATGTCATGTTTGTAGCAACGGCAAACTCACTGAATATTCCGCCGGCATTGCTGGATCGTTTGGAAGTCATTCGTTTGTCGGGTTATACCGAAGATGAGAAGCTCAACATTGCCGCAAAATATCTGTTGCCTAAACAGTTAAAAAATCATGGACTTAAGAAATCCGAGCTGATTCTATCGGATGCTGCCATGCGTGATATCATCCGTTATTACACACGTGAATCAGGTGTTCGCTCTTTGGAACGCGAGATATCGAAAATTTGCCGTAAAGGTGTAAAAATACTGCTGGTCGAAAAGGAAACTAAAAAGGTTTCCGTAACAGCCCGTAACCTGGACAAATTTCTTGGCGTTCGCCGTTTCTCTTATGGCGTTGCCGAAAGAGATAACCAGATTGGACAGGTTACCGGGTTAGCCTGGACTGAAGTGGGCGGAGAATTGTTAACGATAGAATCCGCTGTTTTGCCGGGAAAAGGAAAAACCATTACCACCGGTAAACTGGGAGAAGTCATGCAGGAATCCATACAGGCAGCGCTATCGGTTGTAAGAAGTCGTTCGCATCGGTTAGGGATAACTGAAGATTTTTATCAAAAGAATGATATCCATATCCATTTGCCTGAGGGTGCAACACCTAAAGATGGGCCGAGTGCAGGAATTGGCATCTGTGTAGCCATGGTTTCGGTATTAACCGAGATACCTGTCAGAGCTGATGTAGCCATGACTGGTGAAATTACTTTGAGGGGTGAGGTCTTGCCTATCGGTGGACTTAAAGAAAAATTACTGGCCGCACACCGTGGTGGTATCAAGACAGTGATTATTCCCGAGAAAAATGTTAAGGATCTGACCGATATACCGGAAAATATCAAAGGACAATTGATTATTAAACCGGTTAAATGGATAGATCAGGTATTGGATATCGCGCTTGAACATAAACCGCGGCCTGTTTCTCCGGCAATTTCACCGGCTTCATTGCAAAAAAATGTCGAGAATGAAATCAGTGGAGACATGATCAAGCATTAATCGAGAAAGACCGGAATTGTGTTTTAGGCTTGGGCCATAGGGATATAGAAGTTTTTGCCGGATATCTATCGTAAGAGAAAATATTAATCCGGCCTTTGTCCTGTCTGGATGGCACCGAAATTGTTGTCCAGACAAAAACCGTCAAGCTTTATTGATTATCCGGTTTTTTAATCAGAATAATTCAAAAATAATCAGTGAAAAATAGTATTAAGGTAATACAAAATGATAACTGCTGAAAATATCAAACGCTATATTCAAACTGCTTTACCATGCGATTTAATCCAAGTTGAAGGAGAAGATGGGCACCATTTTCAGGCAATCATTGTCAGTCCTGAATTTAGAGGTAAGCGCATGATTCAACAGCATCAGCTAGTTTATCAGGCGCTGGGTGATAAAATGAAGCAAGAAATTCATGCGTTATCGATGAAAACGTTTACTCCGGAAGAATGGAACGATAAAGAGTCGTAGTTGCGTATATTATTCAACGGTGAACATGGGCATTTTTTGTCCATCATGCAGCTGACCTCAAGTCATTCGGATTGACAGGTTTTGATAGATAATGGTGGGTTGAAATCGATATAATCAATAACAAAGCGTGATGACAGTTGACTGCTTTTAACGTTCAGTGGTAGCTTTTTGAGATGCTGAATGGAAGTTTAACATTTCCATGTCTTTAGGCTGAAAAATGCTTTCTATAACCAATCACTTAATGAGTCGGTGTGATTCTTTAACCTAAAACCTCAGTTGGTTGCTATAAATAGCATAGTGTTGCTCACCATTCAGGTTAAAGTATTTTCCTGAGATTTATATTTTTATTCATTAAGTTTGTGCTTTTTTGTAACGATCAACGGAGGTTTTTAGGTTTAATACTAGTGCTATTTCAATTTGATATTGTCGTCTACAATATCCACAACATATTTTGTCACAAGGCGCAGAACGCAGCCAATGGTTATTCCATTGACAAGTGCTGCAACACAGTGACAGGATATCTTGTGAGTGCCCTCTGGGTTAGCTTTTCAGTGCCACTGACTGCGTTAGGTC
>JAGRFM010000058.1 GCA_020446045.1 Nitrosomonas sp. | reverse complement strand
TTTGCATAACCATCTCGATGAAGTATTGGTTTGCCGTCTACACCAAAATATGATTCTTCGATTACATGTCCAAATTGGTCATGAGCCTTTGTAATTTTTGCATAACCATCTCGATGAAGTATTGGTTCGCCCTCTACACCAATATATCTCTGCTCGACTACGTTCTTCCTGTAAGTATCAAAAACTCGAATGATTTTTGCATAGCCAGATCTATGTATAATAGGATATCCATCTACATCGAAATAAGCTTCTTCAACTCTATTCCGCCTATCGTCATAAGCATATAAAATGCTCGCATATCCATATAATTTATGCAAAACAGGCTTGCCACCAATATCAAAATATCTTTCCTGTATTAGATTATCATTATCATAGTCTTTTATTATCTTCGATATTCCATATACGCTATCAGAAACTGGCTCTTTTTCAATGCCAAAATATGCTACCTTTCTTTCGTTACTACGATCATCATAAGTTCGAGTAATTTCTGCATAACCAAATTCGTGTAAAACTGGTTTGCCATCAATACCAAAATAAGCTTCCCTGACAACATTACTGAATTTATCAAAAGAACGTTCGACTGTTGCATAACCGTATTTTTGTAATACCGATTTTCCGTCCACGCCAAAATAAGATTCAGAAGTTATATTTCCGCGTTCATCAAATTCTTGAGTACGTTTTGCATAATCGTCCTTAAATAATGTCAGTGTTTCATTTGCATCTAAATAAGCTATTTCTATTAAATTTCCACGATCATCAAATTTTCGGATTAACTTTGCATAACCATATCTATTCAATGCAGGTTTGTTATCCAAATCGAAATAAACTATTTCGATAATATTTCCACGGTTATCAAATTTTCGTGTGAATTTTGCATATCCATCTCTATGTAATGCTGGGTTTCCGTCTGTATCGAAAAAAGCTCCTTCAATTAATTTTCCACGTTCATCATATTTTCGTGTGAATTTTGCATATCCATCTCTATGTAATGCTGGGTTTCCGTCTGTATCGAAAAAAGCTTCTTCGATTAAATTTCCACGTTCATCATATTTTCGAATTGATTTTGTATAATTTTCTCCATAAAGCGCCGGTTTGTCATCCAAATCGAAATAAACTATTTCGATAATATTTCCACGGTTATCAAATTTTCGTGTGAATTTTGCATATCCATCTCTATGTAATGCTGGGTTTCCGTCTGTATCGAAAAAAGCTTCTTCGATTAAATTTCCACGTTCATCATATTTTCGAATTGATTTTGTATAGCCTTCTATATACAGTGCGGCATTGTCATCTATGTCGAAATAAACTACTTCGATTAAATTTCCACGACCATCATAAGCTAGAGTGACTTTTGCATAACCATCCTTATGCAGTACAGGCTTGCCATCCACGGCAAAATAGGCTCGTTCGATCATATTGCTACGGTCATTATAGACTTGGGTATACTTCGCATGGCCGTCCTTATGCAGTACAGGCTTGCCATCCACGCCAAAATAGGCTCGTTCGATCATATTGCCACGGTCATTATAGACTTGGGTATACTTCGCATGGCCGTCCTTATGCAGTACAGGCTTGCCATCCACGCCAAAATAGGCTCGTTCGATCATATTGCCACGAACATCATAGACTTGGGCAAATTTCGCAGCACCATTCTTATTCAACACCGGCTTGCCATCCACGCCAAAATAGGCTGCTTCCGTTATATTGCCACGGTCATTATAGACTTGGGTATACTTCGCATGGCCATCCTTATGCAGTACAGGCTTGCCATCTGTACCAAAATAGGCAAAGTCCGTTATATTCCCGTATTCATCATAGGTGACTGTAAATTTTGCAAAACCATGATTACCCAGAGCCAAATTATTGTGTTCATTACGAAAGGCAACAGATTTTATCCGGCCTGTCCCCGTATCCACTTCATAGTTAACCATTGCAACGCCATTTTTGAGGACGAGTGGTTTTCCGGTGTGATCAAAGTAGGTTTCCCGGATTGTTAATCCATTCTGGTCGCGTTCATAAGCCAGACCATAAACGCCCATGACGTCACCTTTTGGGGTGCCATAATTATTAGTATAGCGGCGTTTGATAATAAAACCGTCTTGCTGGTATTCCACTACGTGGCGGGTGATTTCAGACTTTTTATTCTGCGATGTTTCAGTAATTATTGAGCTAATCAGACTGGCCTGCGCGACATCGCGGTTGTCATTTTTAAAACTGATACTGCGCAAGTCATCTGAATATTCTTCATCCCGCAATCGTCTGCCTGCATTATCCAGCACCTCGACCTGACGGACTTTGCCTGAGGCATCATAACTGTAATGCCATTGTGCAACGCCATGCCATGGAGAAAATTCATTATTATTATTGCGCGGATATCCCAGACCATTTTGCAGCACAACCCGCTCAACCCGGTTGCGCCGGGATTCAAAGCGGTAAGTCTGGTGCCGTCTGGATGCTTGATCTGCTGAAACAGGGAAGCGTCCCTCCGGCGCCGCCCAGCGGGTGACCATGTATTCGTAATAATCGATTTTCAGGCGGGTGTAATCCCACCAGTAAAAACCGCCCAGGCTGACCAGCAGCAGGATACTGGCGAAGATGGTGCGCAGGATATTTTGTTTCTTTTGTTCACGCGCCTTGTCGCGTTGTACCAGATCGTCATAGGAACAGCCAATAATTGCTGCGACCAGTTTCAGCAATGCCGCTTTATCGCGTTGTTTTTTGCTGACTCCTGATATTGGGACGACATTGGCTGCCAATGGCTCACGTTCTTCAACAATAGTGGTGACCGTACCGTCTGCAGCAGTGACGTTTTTGCGATGAAAGCGCAGTCCATCCGGGAAGGCGGTTTGTGGCTCACCTTCGATCAGAAAAGCGTGGATACGGTTAGCCTTGCCCTGTTCCTGGAACATTTCAATTTCACGCGCAATCCATTTGGACTGCAGCGTTTCAGGCGAGCAGATCACGATTAGGTTTCTTGATAGGGTCAGCGCCTGCTTGATTTGATCGGTTAAATCGCTGGAGAGCGGTAATTCGTCTTCATCCCGGAAGACTTTGCCGATTCGTTGTGGATAGCCGAGTTTCTGCAGATGCTTCGGTACCCGGTAAGTTTCCAACGCATGAATCAACCACTCAGCCCACTCCCTGTCTTTATCAACATGACGGTAGCTGATAAAGGCAGCATATTCAGTTTCACTGATAAGATTCTTTTCGGTCATCGCTATACCTGCTTTGCTTATGCGGGTTGGATCAATTGTATTTCATAAACCTCTCGGCATCTTATTGTAGCCGAATGTTGGATGAATGCGGTGTTTTCAGTTCAGACTAACTGACGCGATAACGCGTCATATCCGCAACACCGGCGGCGGCAAATCCTTCCCGCCGAATGCGGCAGGAATCACATACGCCGCACGCGCGACCTGCTTCGTCGGCCTGGTAGCAGGAAACGGTCAGGCTGTAATCGACGCCGAGCGTCAAGCCGGTGAGGATGATGTCTTTTTTGGGTAAATCGATGAGCGGGGTGTGAATGGTGATGGTATTGCCTTCCAGCGCGGCTTTGGTCGCGAGGTTGGCCATGCGTTCAAACGCGGCGATGTATTCGGGACGGCAGTCGGGGTAGCCGGAGTAATCGACGGCGTTGACACCGGTGAAAATATCGCGGCATTGCAGCGTTTCCGCCCACGCCAGCGCGAGTGACAGCATGATGGTGTTGCGCGCGGGAACGTAGGTGACCGGAATACCGTTTGTTTTTCCTGCGGCTGGTACAGCAATCGATGAATCGGTCAGCGCCGAGCCGCCGAATGCAGTCAGGTCGACGGTGATGATTTTGTGGTCGGCAGCGTCCAGGGTTTCAGCTACTTTTTTGGCTGCATTGAGTTCGGATTCATGCCGCTGACCGTAATCGACGCTGAGTGCATAACAGTCAAACTGACGGTCTTTAGCGATGGCAAGTGTCGTGGCGGAATCAAGCCCGCCGGACAGCAGGATGACAGCTTTATTTGTGACTTTGTTCGTTTTGTTTTCTGATGAATAATTCATAGGCATCTCTGAAAATTCAAATTTTTAAACAAAACGAGGCACGAACAAAAAATGGTGACGCCGCATATGTTGTTTGATATGTAAGGAAGCATTTTTTGTGAGTAACAAAGTGTTGTAACAAACGGGTTAAGCAGGCAATACGCCATGCGGATGCTCGCAAAATTTGGATTTTCGGTTATCGTCCCGGTCCGTCTTCCCAGAGCAGCTTATGCAGTTGAATCTGCATGCGCACGGGCAATTGATCGCGCAAAATCCAGTTGGCCAGTGCCGTTGGATCAAGCTGGCCGTGTACCGGTGAAAACAGTACTGGACAACGTTTGTCCAGATCGTGTTCGCGAATCATCCGGCACGCCCAGTGATAATCCGCTTCATCACACAGCACGAATTTTATTTCATCGTGCTGTGTCAGATAATCCAGATTGGTCCAGCGGTTTTTTTCCAGTTCACCCGATCCAGGCGTTTTGATATCCATGATTTTGCTCACGCGCGGATCGACTTCGGCAATATCCAGCGCACCGCTGGTTTCGAGTGACACGGAATAGCCTGCATCACAAAGTGCGGTCAGCAACGCCGGGCAGTTTTTTTGCGCCAAAGGTTCACCGCCGGTAACAGTGACATACCGAGTCCGGTAACCGGCAACCTGTTCAAGAATCGCGGTGAGTGTCATGTTCTGACCGCCCGTGAAGGCATAGCTGGTATCGCAATAACCGCAACGCAACGGGCAACCGGTCAGACGGATAAACACGGTCGGCAATCCGATACGGCTGGTTTCTCCCTGCAGGGAGTAGAAAATCTCGCTGATACGTAAGACCTGGGATCGATCGGTCGGCATGATTAAAAAACGGGTTGATTGAATTGAGGTTTTATCGAAACCCCGGAAACGGTTTATTGAGCAATCTGGGTAGATAGGAAAACAATTTCTAATCAAGGATGTCTTTAAAAATTCATAGTTTTAAACAAGACAAGGCGCGAACAAAAAATATTGACGCCGCATATGATTGAACTATCAGGAAATATTTTTTGTGAGCAACGAAGTATTGTAACAAATTATGGATTTTTAGAGATATCCTTAATTCATTTGACTCAAGCGCTGCTTGGCCTTTTCTGCCGCACCGCTGAATGGATATTTGGCAATGAGTTCTTTGAGTGTTTTTTTGGCAGCCTTTTTGTCAGCCATTTCCGTTTGGCTGCTGGCGATGTTTAACATTGCATCGGGCACTTTAGCGCTATCCGGATAACGATTGATCAGATTATGCTGCGCATTGATTGCCTGCTGAAAATCACGCAAGGCATAATGGGCATTGCCGATCCAGTAAGCCGCACTGGGCGCGAGGCTCGATTTTGGATAATGATTCAGGAACGATTCGAATTGAGACCTGGCGCCGGCATAATCGCCTTCTATAAACTGACGGTATGCCGAATCGTATTGCTGTTTTTCCGTTAATCCGGCTGATTCAAGGCTCTGACTGGGAATCGCGGCTATCACGTTATCACCCGGAGCAGCTGCCGATGAATCGATACCCGGAACCGTTGCATCACTATGCACCGGTTGTCCCTCCGGTAATTCCGGATGCGCGGTGATCCGTGTTCCATGCGGCGCTGTAATAAATTCGTCCCCTGGTGCAGCGGCGCCAGGGCTTACAACAGGGCTCTCAACATCGCTTTCACCGCTTGCCGCCGGGTCTGCATACGTGGGTAACGGTGCATTGGGATCTTCAATTTGCCGTAAACGGGTATCGAGATCGATATAAAAATCCCTTTGCCGTTTTTGCAGCGATACATTATCGTTCGAGAGCACCTCGATCTGGCCGCGCAGTCTTCCGAGCTCCATAGTCATGGTTTCCACTTGAGCGTACAGCTCAAGCAATGCCTGGCTTTTTAAGGCTGTTTCCATCTGAGCGATACGCGCTTCCAGTTCTGTGACCTGTTGGCGCAATTCATTGATTTGTTCGCGCGCTTTACCATCCCCAAATAACCCTGCGTAAGCAACGCCGCTACCCATTAATAACAGTAAACAAAAAACGCGTATCAACATACTTTATTCACCCCGATAAACGATATCCGCACGGCGGTTCTGACTCCAGGCGGATTCATCACTGCCATAAGCGCGTGGCTTTTCTTCGCCAAAACTGACCGCTTCAATTTGTGCATTCCGTGCACCGGACAACGTCATGATGTTTTTCACACTGTCGGCACGGCGCTGTCCGAGCGCCAGATTATATTCACGGCTGCCGCGGTCATCGGTATTGCCTTGCAGAATAACCTGAGCATTCGGATTATCACGCAGGAATTGCGCATGCGCTATGACCATTTCACGATATTCGCCCTTGACCGAATAGCTGTCGTAGTCAAAATAAACACTGCGCCGCGACAAAATACTGTTGGGGTCGTTCAATGGATAAAAACCAGTGCCCCCCGAACCATAAGCGCTGCTATCCGCCCCACTATCGCTTGAACTATCGTAACCACCAATGGATTGATCATCCACCTCAGGTTGTGTCGTCTGACCGGCGCAAGCCGATAATAAACCGATGATTAAAATCCCCGCTATTTTCTTCATTTACCGCTCCTTTAATAAAAACAAATTATACTGAACACATTTTGTTTTAAAGAAATACTGACTAACAACCTGCGTGTTCACTTGTTGCAACATCGCTCAGCGTTTCCTTAGCAACGGTCCCCATGCTGGCTCTCTGATATCGCCTGTCTGTACAGACAGTTTCTGCCTCGTCTGACCATCTCTAGAAACTGCTGATAATATACCACGCCCCCCGATTTCTGTGGCGTACAAGATCATCCGGCCATTCGGTGCAAAGCTGGGCGATTCGTCGAATTGCGTGTTAGTGAGGATTTGCATTTGCCGCGTAGCGATATCCTGCACGGCAACATTGAATCGTCCGTTGTGCCGGTGAATAAATGTAAAGCTTCTGCCGTCATGGTTAAAATCCGGACTGACGTTGTAACTGCCTTCGAAAGTCAGCCTTTCGGCTGTCGTTGATTCGGAAGCTGTTACGGGTATACGGTAAATCTGCGGACTGCCACCGCGGTCGGAGGTGAAAATGATATGCCGCCCATCCGGTGAAAAATTCGGTTCAGTATCAATGCTGGTGCTGCGTGTCAGGCGTTGCAATCCGCTGCCGTCCGCATTGATCAGATATAGCTGCGAACCGCCATGCAGCGATAACACCACAGCGAGTTTTTTCCCATCCGGTGACCAGGCCGGGGCGCTATTGCTGCCGGAAAAACTGGCGACGGCTTTACGTTGCCGCGTAGCCAGTGTTTGCACATAAACGACCGGTTTTTTGTTTTCAAAAGATACATACGCAATCTGGCTGCCATCGGGTGACCAGGCCGGAGAAATAATCGGTTCGGTATATTCGATAATCGAATGTTCGTTAAATCCGTCAGCATCGGCTATTTGCAATGCGTATTTATTCCCTTGTTTCAGCACATAGGCGATACGCGTGCTGAACACACCGACTTCACCGGTCAGCGCTTCGTAAATAATATCGGCAATCTGATGCGCTGCGGCGCGCAGCTGCGTCATCGGCACGACTGTAGCCAGGCCGGCAATTTGCGCCTGTTTGGCGACATCCATCAAACGGAATTGCACTTCCACTAGCCCGTTAGGCATGATAATCGTGCGTCCGATAACCAAAGCATCCGCACCGCGTTCTGTCCAGTCACCATAAACAACTTCTGCCGGCGCATACGGTGTTAAACTGCCCGGGTCGACCAATCGGAACAAACCGCTACGGTACAAATCGGCTGCGATGACTTCAGTAACACGCTGTTGAAGCCGGTTTTCATCCGCAAAGGGTACAATGGCAATCGGGATACGGTTCGTACCGCCACCGAAAATTTCGATATTCAACCGGGAATAGGCCGGAGAACTGGCCAGACAGAACAACAAAATCACTAAAACGTAATTAACAGTGCGTCGGTACGAAGACATAAGCATAAAAACTTCTTAAAAACAAAAATAATAATGAATTATAGCAATCATTCCAAATAGTGTACGATCACATTCAGGTTTCTGAATTCACTGAACAATGCCGGATTGAGTGGCAATGGCAACGGCTTGGACAAATGGATTGCACGTTCCACGGCGCTATCAAAAGCCGGATAGCCGCTGCTTTTACGCAACCGGACATCCAGAATATCACCGCCGGGCAATAACGTAACGCTAAATTCGACGACCGGATTGCCGGGAAGATCCGGCGGCATGACGATTCGGCTTCTGATTTTAGCCATAATCATCGCTTTATACTTCCCGATTTCACTTTCAACCTGCGCCCGTGCAGCCGCCGCGGCAGCCTGTTGCGCTGCTATCCGGGCTTTTTCTTCCTGTTCGCGTTTGCGCTGTGCCTCCTCTTCACGGCGTTTCTGCTCCTCCTGCTCGCGCCTTTTCTGTTCTTCCTGTTCACGCTGTTTTTGTTCTTCTTCCAGACGTTTCCGTTGCGCCTCTTCTTCGCGGCGTTTTTGTTCTTCCTGTTCGCGTTTCTTCTGCTCTTCTTGTTCACGTTTTTTCTTTTCTTCGAGCTCGCGCTGTTTTTGCTCTTCCTGGCGCTTGCGTTGCGCCTCTTCTTCACGGCGTTTTTGTTCTTCCCGCTCACGCTGGATGCGCTCCGCTTCGGCCTTGGCTTTGGCTTCCTTCTCTTTAATCGCTATATCCGGTTGCTTCGGCGGTGCTGGTTGCGGCTTCACTGGTTCCGGCTTGGGTTCTATTTTAGGTTCCGGCACCGGCTTGGGCGGTTGTTTGGGTGGAGGCGGCGGTGCTGGCGGCGCGGGTGGTGCTGGCAGCGGCGTGTTTTTGACCACCGGCTGCTGAACGGGTTGTGGGTTATCCTGCCACAACTCAACCACCATACCTTCTGCCGGTTCTTCTTTCCAATTAAACCCAAATATCAACAAACCAATGAATACCAGATGCACCAGCACAGCCAGTGCCGCAGCGCGCAAAGAACCCGGTTCCTTCTCTGGTTTGTTCTGCGGTTTGTTTTTTGAATGGTTTGATTCCACTTCCGCCTATTCGTTTTAGCTTCGATTATTTTGGTTGCGCCAGCAAGCCGATTTTTTGTACCTGATACTGTTGCAATATATCCATGACCTTGATAACTTCTTCATAGCGCACGCTTTTGTCAGCCGCAATAACAACCGGCTGATCCGCATTCTGCGCTTGCTTTTGTTTAATGGCGTCTATAAGCTGCTGTTGCGATACTGTTGATTCAGTGCCAGTCTGCGCACGGTCGCGCAACGCAAGACTGTTGTCTGGCTTGATAATCACTTCCAGCGGGGTAGCTGGCGCTGACGATGATTTTCCAATCTGCGGCAGTTCGATTTGTGCAGGATTAATCATGGGCGCGGTAATCATGAAAATGATCAGCAATACCAGCATGACATCGATATACGGCACCACATTGATTTCATTTTTGAGTTGGCGTTTGATACGGCGTGCCATGACTTTACCTGATTTCCTTAAATAGAATTAATGTGCAGTTCTGCGCTGGAGAATATTGGATAATTCTTCCATAAAGCTTTCAAACCGGGTCGCTAGTTTTTCGGTATCGCTGACATATCGGTTATACGCAATAACAGCCGGTATAGCGGCAAACAGGCCCATTGCCGTGGCAATCAATGCTTCGGCAATACCGGGGGCGACATGCGCGATAGTTGCCTGAGAGATATTGGATAAACTGCGAAACGAATTCATAATGCCCCATACCGTACCGAGCAGCCCGACATAAGGACTGACCGAACCAACAGTAGCCAGAAACGATAGATGAGTTTCCAACCGGTCCATTTCCCGTTGATATGTTGCCTGCATCGCGCGACGTGTACTGTCCATGACCATATCGATATCGGTACCTGGCGGATGTTTACTGTATTCACCAAAGCCAGCGACAAAAATACGTTCCATGCTACCCGAGTTATAACGCGAACTGGTTGCGCGTTGATACAGCGCGTTTAAGTCAGCACCCCGCCAGAAAATATCTTCAAAATCATCGCTTTGCCAGATTGCTTCACGCAGCACGAACATTTTCCGGAAAATATACCACCAGGACAGCAATGAGGCCAAAAGCAACAACAGCATAACCAACTGGACAAATACACTGGCACTGCTGATCAGATAAAAAAGCGATAAATCCTCGGTTACGGTTGTGTTCATGTTGGCGTCTCTATTTTCTCTCTAAGATTAATGGGAATTCGGATCGGTTTAAGGCTTTCAGTACCAACGCACACCACATGAACCATGGCTTTCACCAAGGGTGTTTCGTCACGCAAGATTTCCTGTTCAAGCGTTATACGGCTTCTGCCCATATCGGTCACATTGACCGTAATATGGAGCAGGTCATCAAGCAAGGCGGGTTTAAAATATTCTATTTCCAGCGATCGCACCATGAACTGTAAATTATGGATACCGATCAACCCATGAACATTAAAACCCAAATGCCTAAGCCATTCATAACGCGCACGTTCCATGAAGTTCAAATGCGTGGAATGATAGACGACACCGCCAGCGTCGGTATCCTGATAATACACCCGGATGGGCAGAGAGAAATGTTTTGTCTGCATCGCATAAAAGACTTAAAACAAATTAATAAAATACCGGCAATTCTATACTATAAATCACATGAAGATATAGATAAAATTAATTGAAGTTAAACTAAAAAAATTGATGCGGATGTTTTTTGAGGGGATTGGGGAACTATTTGAAACAATTACTCTGTTTCAGCCGCTACCGGATGTATTTTTATGGTTCTGACCGCCTGATTTTTGACTTGCAGAATTTCCATGGAACAACCGGCAATATTCAATCCTGTTCCACTTTCCGGGATGTCTTTGAGATATTCCAAAATCAAACCATTCAGTGTTTTGGGGCCATCCAAAGGAAACTGCATCCCAAGCTTACGATTCAGATCGCGAAGCTGTGCACTGCCTTCGACGATATAACTGCCATCCTCGTGCCGAACGTAAACTCCCGCTTGTGTCGGTGCGGGTGTGGTGAATTCCCCGATAATTTCTTCCAAAATGTCTTCCAGCGTGACCAGCCCCATCCAGTCACCGTATTCATCAACCACCATGCCTATTCTTTTGCTGTTTTCCTGGAATAGCTGCAATTGTGTGAACAATGGCGTGCCGGACGGAATAAAGTAGGGCTGCTGCATGATTTTTTCCAGCGTAGCGGCGGTAATCGGCCCACCCTTCATGTGATTAAACACTTTACGCATATGAATAACACCGACAATATTTTCCATACGCTCACGGTAAACAGGCAGGCGTGTATGGTGGCAGGTGAGTAACTGCTGTTGAATGGTTTCATCATCGGCGGTTATATCAATGGCTTCTATCTGATTACGCGGAACAATAACGTCATCCACCGTAACCGTTTCAAGTTCCAGCAGGTTTAACAACACACTGCGGTGTTTTGTCTGAATGAAATGTCCGCCTTCAAGTACCAGCGTTCTCAGTTCTTCGGTGCTGATCGTTTGCGCCGCCGCCGTTTCTTTCTGCGGTTTAAGGCGCATCAGCATCAGCAAACCGCTCACAAACAGATTAACGAACCACACAATCGGGTAAAGCAGTTTCAGCAACGGCGTCAGGATATAACTGGCAAACAGCGCGATCCGTTCCGGATAAGCCGCAGCGATGACTTTTGGGGTAATTTCACTGAAAATCAGAATAGCGAAAGTGACACAAATAGTACCGATCAACAAGGCCAGTTCATCCTGCCCAAAAAGCAATGCGATGATTACCGCAACGAGTGTCGCCGAAGCGGTATTCAACAGATTATTGCCGAGTAAAATAACACCCAGCAACCTATCAGTCTTGTCCAGCAACCGTATGGTCAGTTGTGCCCCGCGATGCCCCTGTTTGGCCAGATGCTTCAGACGATAACGATTAATGGCCATCATGCTGGTTTCCGACAGCGAAAAGAAACCGGATAGTATTAACAATACGAATAATATTATCAGTAAGATATAAAGCGGAATATCTTCCAAAGATCACCTTTGAGGTTAATTGAAGAGAATAAATCCAAGCACTGATTCGTGCTTTCGGTAACGGTGCTTATCAGCCTGAATTCAACGGGCATACTTAACGACAATCGGTTCGCTTGTGTCATTAATCATTGGGAAGGGTTCAAAGACTATAGTTTGAAACACAAAAATATTTATTTGTTTGAATTTCAATAGTGTAGCAGAATGATTTGTTTCAGGCTATGTAATGGTGGAAGACGAATGGAATCGCATCAAGTATCTATTTAAGATCCAAATGAATCGTAATGCATGCACCAACGGGATGGTTACGATTAATGGACAAATTGCCGCCGTAAACCTGGATGATATCGCGCACAATCGCAAGACCGATCCCGTGCCCCGGTATCGATTGATCCGCGCGCACGCCTCGTTCCAGTATTCTGGCGATTTCGTTTTCCCGGATACCCGGACCATCATCTTTAACCTGAATAATGACATGATCAGGATATTGCCTTGCGGTAATCACTATTGCGTTCAAGCACCATTTAAAAGCATTGTCGACAAGATTACCCAACAGCTCCATGAGATCGCCTTCATCGATACGCAAATTGATGGTTTGTTCAACATCCAGGGTAATTTCGGGATTTTTATCACGATAGGCTTTTTGAACGGTTTTGACGATACGATCGGCAACCGGATACAGTTTGACCAACCGCATACCCGGCGAACTGCCGGCAGTCGCAGCACGCCGCAATTGATATTGAATAATGTTGTCCATACGTACGACTTGATCGTGTATAGTTTTTTCTCTGTCCCGTTCGTCATGATGCGCAGAAGCGGCGCCCTGCAAAATGGCTAATGGTGTTTTCAGGCTGTGCGCCAGATCGGCCAGTCCATTACGGTAGCGTTTTTGCTGTTTTCGTTCATGGTTGATTAACGAGTTGATACTGTCGGTCAGCAGTTTCAATTCACTGGGATAGTTGCCAACGACGTTTTCCTGCCTGCCCGATTCAATGGCCGATAATTCGGTGGATACCCGGCGCATCGGCTGCAATCCCCAGCGCAATACCAGCATTTGTGTGATCAGCATCAACACTGCCATGACACTCAGCCAGCCCCACAGATCTTCACGGTAACGCTCAATTTGCGCATCGAATAGCATCGTATCGGTCAGAACGGTGAAGGTCAGCGGATAATCACTCGTCTCCGTTGCCCATGCCACGCCATAGCGATAGATAAAATAGCTTTGCCCATCAATATCGACCTGCCCGAAATCCTTGACGCCTTTGTCGAGCAATATCAGTTCAGGAAATGTCTTGTTTAACGCTGATGTCGATTGCCAGATGATTGCCCTGGTCTGATCGATAATAAACGCATAGGTACCTGCATTAGGAAGGCTGAATTCGGTATCGAGCAAGTTGGTCGGCATATCGAGTGTTCCGTCTTCTTCGACTTCCGCATCGCCCATCAACATCAGCAGCCTTGCCAGCATACGATCTTGCACACCAAGACGCGCGCTGTCATGAAAGGCACGATCCAGCGCTAATGCTATACCAACGATAAATATCAATAAAACCAGCGTCGCACTTAGCAAAATGCGCCGATTAAGCGACATCATGGCGCTTTTTCACAGGCAATGGTGAAACGATAACCGCGTCCGCGCAATGTTTCGATGGGATTCAGATTGCCCTGTGGGTCCAGTTTGCGCCGTAAACGACCGACCATGACTTCGAGCACGTTGCTGTCACGGTCTTCATCATGCGGATAAAGGTAATCGGTTAAAACACGTTTGGATTGTACTTCGCCCTGATGCCGGACCAAGTGTTCGAACAATCGGTATTCGAAACTCGTCAATTCGATTTTGTGATCATCGACGGTGACTTGCTGTGCCGATACATCGATAACAATCGGGCCGCATTTGATAACCGAACTCGGTATCCCTGTCGCCCGGCGCAGCAACGCCTTGATTCTGGCGAGCAATTCTTCCACCTGAAACGGCTTGGTCAAATAATCGTCCGCACCGATTTCCAGTCCCATGACTTTATCCTGCCAACTGTCCCGCGCCGTCAAAATCAAGATCGGCAATACACTGCCTTGTTCACGCAATGTTTTAATGACATCCAGCCCGGAAATACCCGGCAAACCGATATCGATGACTGCAGCATCCAGCGGATATTCGTTGGCGATATATAAACCTTCCTTTCCGTCGCTGCAGGTATCGACCATAAAGCCCTCGGATTGCAGTTTATCGCGAATCTGTTCCTGCAACTTTATTTCATCTTCAATAACCAGTATACGCATACGCTTTTAATCAATGGCCTGTAATGATTCTTCCATCGAGAACATTAACCTGTACGATATGAATCGAACCCTTCTCACTTAAAATTTTGACGCGATAAACGTTGTCTTGTTGCTTGATATCCAGTACACGCCCATTGATATGTTGTTGTGCGATGGCAATCGCCCGGCGTTGTGAAATACCCTTGTACGGCTTGGCCGTTTGCTGCTGATAGCCCTGTAGATTACGCTCAGCGACTTGAACAGACTGCACGGAGAAAGAGAAGATCAATAGCAGGAGAATAATCCAAAAGAAATTGAAAATTGTCAGTTTACGCATGAATAAGCTGGTTTATATCCGGCAAAGTGTTGCCGCCGTATTGATTCACACTCTGGATGCCATGAATCAGGGTTGGCAGCACTTTGAAATTTTAGGACGTTTCTAAAATTAATCATTCTAAACAAGACACGGCGTAAACAAAACCTGTTGACGCCGTATAAAGCTGAACTACCAGGAAATATTTTTTGTGAGCCATAGCGCATTGTAGCAAACTATGGATTTTTAGAGACGCCCTATAATCAATACCGTATCATAAAACTTCCATGCCCAGTACTAATGCCCATCATCCTTTGCGGTGGATAACCATATGCTGGCGCTGGCGGGTAGTAGTTACGGCCATAACCATAAGCCGGTTGCGGCGGATAATACGGTTGATTGTAATAAGCCCGTCTGGGCGGATAATAAGCACGATTGTAACCGCCATAATGACGTTTGCGCTTGTATTTGTACTTGTGTCTTTTTCCGTGACGATGATAATACGAATGACCATACCCATCGTCATAATGGTAATGCGAATGCCCATGACGATGATGCCCCCGGCCTGCTTCGGCCGCCAGTGGTATCGCCAGTATTCCACCCAGCAACATAATCAAAGCCATGTTTCGAAACGTTCTCGTTTTGACTTCCATAACAACCTCCCAAGTGACGTTAGACAGTTTTGACTATACTGCGCCAAACATGAATCACGACTGAATAAACAATCCGTTCATAAAAAGCCGGAAATCTTGATCAAGAATCTACTTACTTTTATACTGCGTTATAACTTCAGTAACTTCCAGGGGCTATATCATGCTAAAAGTCAAAGTTCCCGCCATTGGCAACTCCATGGGAATATTGCTTCCCAAAGAAGCGCTAGCAAAACTCAAATCGGAAAAAGGCGATACGCTATGCCTTATTGAAAGCCCCGAAGGTTATACTATTACACCTTATCAGCAGGACTTTGCACCAAAAGTGCACCAAAAGGGTTGCACCAAAAGGGTCAGACTCGATTGTTTTTCTTTTCTTGTTTTGGTGCCCTTAAATAAACAATCGAGTCTGACCCTTTTGGTGCTCCTTTTGGTGCTCTTTTGGTGACCTTTTGGTGTTAGCGGGCTATTCCTGCTAGCGAGCCATGAAGCAACCAACGGCATCCCCTCTCAAAAAAGCAGTTGGCGGGGTTTGATCAGAAAACGCGAGGAGACAATCTTTATGTTGAGGATCGTAATAGAGCTGATACCCATTTCGGTCATCGGCGACAAGAACACACTCGTGATACTCGGATCCTTTCTCTCCCAACTTTTTTGAAACAGAATCTGCAATTCTGATTTTACGTAAAATCGGGGCGACGAGTGCTGACTTAAATTCAGCAAGTTGCTCTGCTACCCACTCGCTTGTCATTGGATTACCAACAGCCCCTTCGGGGACTTTATATACATACGAAGCTATTTCCGCTTCAATTTGATGTCGCAGTTCAATAAGATTCATCCATTCTAACCAGAATCAAAAGTCCAAAATAATGAATATATTACGTCAAAACCGAAACATCCCACAACAAACTAATCTGTAACGAACAAAATATCGGTCTATTGCCACTGTTATATTTACGCATGATAAAATACGCATCTTCCAACAATCAGTTACTAACAAAGCATCCGAATCGAATCAGGTTTTTTCATGATACAGCTCACAGTCAATGGCGAAGTCAGGCAATTTGACGAGTCCATCAACATTACGCAATTCATTGAACTGAACAACTTAACGGGCAAACGCATCGCGATTGAGCGTAACGGCGAGATCGTGCCGCGCAGTCAGTATGCGGATCACTATTTGGCCGAGGGCGATTGCCTGGAAGTCGTCGTCGCGGTTGGCGGCGGATAAATCTTTCTTTTTTACGCATCAAATCACATGGACAATTTTGTCATTGCCGGTAAAACCTATTCGTCACGGTTGCTGGTCGGCACAGGGAAATACAAGGATTTTGACGAAACGCGCACCGCTATCGAAGCCAGTGGCGCTGAAATCGTAACGGTTGCAATTCGACGCACCAATATCGGCCAGAATGCCGACGAACCGAATCTGCTCGACAGCATTCCGCCGTCAAAGTACACGCTGCTGCCGAATACCGCGGGCTGTTACACGGTCGACGATGCCGTGCGCACGTTGCGCCTGGCACGCGAACTACTCGACGGACACAAACTCGTCAAACTGGAAGTGCTCGGTGATCCCAGAACGCTGTTCCCGAATATGGTGGAAACACTGAAGGCCGCCGAAATTCTGGTCAAAGAAGGTTTTGACGTGATGGTTTACACGTCGGATGATCCCATTGCGGCCAAGCAGCTTGAAGAAATCGGCTGCGTGGCGGTTATGCCGCTGGCGTCATTGATTGGTTCAGGCATGGGTATTTTAAATCCCTGGAATCTGCAGATTATTATCGATAACGCCAAAGTCCCGGTACTGGTTGATGCCGGTGTCGGCACGGCATCCGATGCAACGATTGCCCTGGAACTCGGTTGCGACGGTGTGCTGATGAATACCGCGATTGCCGCAGCCAAAAATCCGGTTTTGATGGCATCGGCAATGCGCAAGGCCGTTGAAGCGGGCCGCGAAGCTTATCTGGCCGGGCGCATGGCCAAAAAAATCTATACCGCCAGTCCCAGTTCTCCGGTGGATGGCGTCATCGCCAGCACGCAAAAACCGTAAGCCACCCGTAACAAGCCGCATCAACTTATGGGCGTCGCCAAAATTCAAAATTTTAAACAAAACGAGGCACGAACAAAAAATGATGACGCAGCATATGTTTGATATGTAAGGAAACATTTTTTGTGAGTAACAAAGTGTTGTAACAAATTTTGGATCTTTGGAGATGTCCATATGACACATAATATCCGCAGCTTCGTCCTGCGTCAGGGAAGAATTTCCAACGCACAACGCCGCGCCTGTGAATTGCTGCTGCCCAAATACGGTATCCCATATCAAAACGCGCCTATCGATCTGGATTCGGTTTTCGGACGCGAAGCGCCCAAAATCCTGGAAATCGGCTTTGGCATGGGAGAAACCACGGCAACCATTGCCGAAGAATATCCCGAACAGGATTTTCTGGCCATCGAAGTCCATACGCCCGGCGTCGGTAATTTGCTGAACTTGATTGAATCTCGCGGACTGACCAATTTGCGCATTATTCAGCACGATGCTGTCGAAGTGATCGACAACATGTTGCAACCCGAATCGCTTGATGGTGTGCATATTTTTTTCCCCGACCCCTGGCCTAAAGCCCGGCACCATAAACGCCGCCTAATCCAGCCGCCGTTGATTTCGCGGCTGTGTCCGCTGCTCAAACCCGGTGCGTACATTCATGCCGCCACCGACTGGCAGGAGTATGCCGAGCAGATACTTGACGTATTATCTGCACAACCCATGCTCGGCAATACGTTTCAAGATTATGCCGAACGCCCCGATTACCGGCCTTTGACCAAATTCGAGCAGCGCGGCATCAAACTCGGCCACGGCGTCTGGGATTTGATTTTCCGCCGCACCAATAATCCGATTCAGGCAATTCTCGATACGCATGGTTGTGATTGATAATTATTCCTATTCGTATTACTATTACTTTCATTTTTCTGTTTTCCAGCAAACTCATACGAGCCATGCAAACCATGCGAATTCCAAGTTTTAAATTCCCAATCATTTCAGTATCTTTGTTAATCACGGTGTTTGTGTTCATTGTCGGGCCAGTTCACGCCGATCAGGTGGTGGTTTATTCCGCCAGAATTGAGCAACTGATCAAGCCGATGTTTGATAAATTCACCCAGCAAACCGGGATCAAAGTCCGATACACCACCGACAACGAAGGCGCACTCATGGCGCGATTGCAGGCCGAGGGGAAAAACACCCCGGCTGACATGCTGATCACCGTGGATGCCGGTAATTTGTGGGCGGCTTCGAAAGCCGGGTTATTGAGACCGATCGATTCACAGATTCTCAAATCCAACATTCCGGAACATTTGCGCGATCCAGGCAATGAGTGGTTTGGCCTGTCAATACGTGCTCGCACGATTATTTACAACACCAGAAAAGTAGACCCTTCGGAATTATCTACGTATGAAGATCTTGCCGATCCCAAATGGAAAAACCGGCTTTGCTTGCGCACGTCCAAGAAAGTTTACAACCAGTCGCTGGTTGCGATGATGATCGCCGAACATGGGGAAGCCGAAACTGAAAATATCGTCAAAGGCTGGGTTGCCAATCTTGCAACCGATCCGCTGTCTGACGATACCCGCGCGATGGAATTCGTAGCAGCCGGGCGCTGCGATCTCACCATTGTTAATACGTATTATTATGGCCGCCTGATACAAAAAGATCCCAATTTACCGCTGGGCATCTTCTGGCCCAACCAGAAAACCAGCGGCGTACATGTCAATATTTCAGGGGCCGGTTTGACACGCTACGGTAAAAACCCGCAGGCTGCAGAAAAACTACTGGAGTTCCTGTCGTCCATCTCGGCGCAGAACCTGTTTGCGGATGTTAATATGGAATATCCGGTCAATCCTAACCTTCAGCCCGATCCGGTAGTCGCCTCATGGGGTAAATTCAAGCAGAACCGCATCAACCTGGTTAAAGCCGGTGAATTGCAGGCTGCAGCGGTTAAACTGATGGATCGCGCCGGTTATCGGTAACAGATTTAAGGCGTTTCTGGAAAAACCATAAAAACACAACGTTCAACACAAATGTGATTGCAGGCTGGCGACTGATTCCTTACTTTACGGCAACGCTGGTCATGATACCGGTTGGTGTTGTCCTGTTTTCTCTGTTCACCCCCGCAGGGGATATCTGGGAACACCTGGTTGAAAACACGCTGCCACTGCTACTGGTCAACACGTTCTGGTTGGCGCTGGGCGTTCTGCTCGGCACCGGAGTTCTGGGTGTCAGTCTCGCCTGGTTCACCGCCATCTATGAATTTCCCGGACGCAAATTCTTCACCTGGGCGTTGCTGCTACCGTTAGCGATTCCGGCGTATGTCACGGCATTCGTCGCACTGGGTTTGTTTGATTTTACCGGCCCCGTTCAGACAACTTTACGCGACTGGCTGGATTCCGATCTGCGCTGGTTCCCGGAAATCCGCGGCCGCATGGGCGTGATTATCGTCATGACGTTGGCTTTTTATCCCTATGTTTACCTGCTCGCACGCAATGCTTTTGTCAGCCAGGGTAAACGATCGCTGGAAGTCGCGCAGTCACTTGGCTTCACACAACGTGCCGGTTTCTATAAAGTCGCGCTGCCATTAGCGCGTCCGTGGATAGCCGGTGGGCTGATGCTGGTACTAATGGAAACGCTAGCTGATTTCGGAACGGTGGCGGTTTTTAATTACGATACTTTCACCACCGCGATCTATAAAGCCTGGTTCAGCCTGTTTTCATTACCCGCCGCTTCGCAACTGGCCTCATTGCTGATTATTATCGTGTTTGTCATTATCGCGCTGGAACAGCACTTCCGAGCTCGCATACGATATGCCGAAAGCAAAAAAAGTCAGCGTGCCGATCGCATCCTGCTGAAGGGAAAGAAAAAGTGGCTGGTGCTATGTTTTATTGCTACCGTATGGTTTCTGGCATTCTTGCTGCCGCTGCTGCAACTCGGGTCCTGGGCATTGCAGTCGATTACGTCGGATTTCGACCTGGAACGCTACCAGGAATTTCTGATGCACTCCCTCTCCTTGTCGGGGCTGGCCGCACTGATCACCTGCACCGTTGTCACCATGATCGTCTATGCTGCACGCCGTTTTCCTGGTAGTTCCATGCAATTTGCCGTACGCACTGCCACCATCGGTTATGCATTGCCTGGAACGGTACTGGCGATCGGTATTTTCATACCGTTAGCCTGGCTTGACGGTCAGCTCAGCGATTGGGCATTCGCACTGTTTCAGATTGAAACCGGTTTACTGATCCAAGGCACAATTATCATCATGCTGCTCGCATACCTGATTCGTTTTATGGCAGTGAGCCATTATCCCATTCACGGCGCCATGCAGCGTATCACACCGAGCATTGAAGAAGCCGCAATGGGAATGGGACTGCACGGGTGGGCCATGCTCAGGCGTATCCATTTGCCGATTCTCAAGTCCGGCATTTTTACCGCTGCCGCGCTGGTCTTCGTCGATGTCATGAAAGAAATGCCGATCACGTTGATGACGCGTCCTTTCGGCTGGGATACACTGGCGGTGCGGGTATATCAACTAACCTCGGAAGGCGCCTGGGAGCAAGCTGCCGTGCCTGCGGTAACACTGGTTCTGGCCGGGTTGCTACCGATTATATTTTTTATGCGGCAGACAGAGCATTAAGGGCATCTCTAAAAATCCATATTTCTTTACAATACTTCGTTGCTCGCAAAAAATGTTTCCTAGGGGGTGTCGTCATGACGACACCCCCTAACATATCAAAACTATGCGGCGTCAACATTTTTTGTTCACGCCTTGTCTTGCTTAAAACTATGAATTTTGAGAGGCACCCTTAAATCAACCGTACGATATCTACCGCCAGGTAAAAAACATCCCGACTGATTTTTGATACGCTTTATAGCTGTCGCCATATTCCGCAATCAAACTGCGCTCTTCAAACCGGATGCCAATGAATAAATAGACTGTTAATAACAACGCCAATACCAGCCTGTCAACCGTCATATCGGGCGTAGACCAGAAAACGATCAACAAGCCGAGCATCATCGGATGACGGCTGTACCGGTAAACCCACCGCCGCTTGAAATCAATAATCGCATAAGGTTTTCCAACCGCGTAGAGCCACGCTTGACGCAAACCCAGCAGTTCGAAATGATTCGTGACAAACGTGGTAAACACAACATATCCGACGCCAAAAAGCGCCAGGCCAAGAATTCCAACCCGGACAGTTTCTTGCTCAATCGACCAAACCACACCCGGCGCCGGTTGCCAAAACCACAAAATCAAAAGAATCGCGATGCCCGCTGAAAGTACAAAAGTCGATCGTTCCAAGTGTGCAGGAATAACTTGCGTCCAAAGCTGTTTAAACCGTTTTCTGGCCATGATCGAATGCTGTGCCGCAAACAAAAATACCAGCAGCATATTGATGATCAATGAGGCGGCCAAATGATCAACTTTGCCCGACAAAGCATATGGCGCCCAATCCAGCGTCGCAAAGAAAAACCAGAACAACGCAAAAGAAGCAACAACGTAGGCAAACAGGGCATAAATCATGGCAAACACGCGGGAAAACAGGCTGGACTTGTTGTCAGGTTTGTAAAGGTTATCACTCATGATGCCAGTATACAAAATTGTCGCATTTTGTTGTCCGGCTTTCACGTTCATATTAAAACGCAGAATTCTGTAAACTGCCTAAAGATAAGTAATACGGCACAACGATTCTGGAATTCCCGAGCCTGAAAGATTGCCGTTGTGTTATGTCATTTTGTTTATTGCCCATATCTTCACAACATCCTTAAATACCAAGCACTACGATATTATCTTTTTGCTTTATGCACCAATCCATGATATACATAAAATTCCTTATGTTAGATTAAAATTAATAATTATCTTCAAACTTTTAGGAGGCTTTCAATGACTTTTTCCAGAGTCTTTATTCTCGCAGTAACTTTTTCCCTTGCAGCCTGTGCCAGCACGACTTCTCAAGATACTCAACAAAATGCTGCTGCGCTAAGCAACGAGGCGAAACCTCAGATAGTCAAGTCGCGTGATGGTTCTTTCAGTGGAGAAGTCATCGGAACCGCAGAACCGGGCAGTAAATTTTCCAGCCTCCAGATCGGCATGCAAATACATGAAGTACAGGCCGTACTGAATAGTGCACCTGATCGCTCCCATACTTATGAAACCGGTAAGCGATGGATTCCGTTTTACTTCGGCAATGACGCCAGAAGAATGCAGGCCCTCTACAATGGAGAAGGGTGCCTGATTTTTGCTGATGGAAATGCCTGGGGAGGTGCCGGTGGCGACCTGATCCAAATCCAGCACGACCCCAGTGGCGCTTGTTACCAACCGTAACAAATCCCGCGTAAATAACCTGATTCAACAAAACAAATTCAAGCAGAATCAGGTTTTTCCAATAACACCAACAATTAAGCTGAATCCCTCAACTATAACAAGCCGAGGGATTCATCGTTTCAGCTCACAAATTTATAAAGCCTGGCTGATTTGACATGTAGAAAAAGTTAAGACCCGGCCAGAGCGCTATCCAGGGCGGTTCTGCATTCATCTTTTTTGCCGCCAAGATCAATCATACCTGTCGTGCGCATACATTCCAGATATTTGAACTGGGCATCGTTGCGTTTCTGCGTTCTTTCCATTGTTGTGGATAGCTGTGTAATATGATTAATCACGGCCTGTAAATCGATATTGTTGATCGCGGTGCCGATACCTTCAATACTGACGTTGGTGGCATCGAGTTTTTGCAGCGATGCCTGATTGATTTTATCGACCTGGCGTGCAATCGCACGGTTTGCCTGGCTGGAATAGTTTCTCAATTCCTCGACGTTCTGCTGGGTTATCGCGGCGAGTTTTTCTTCATAATTTACCAGTTCAGCCTGGATGAAACCGTTAATATCGCTTTCAAAACCACCCAAAGCATTGTCGATTTCCTGTTTGAAGGCATTCATTCTGTCTTCCAACAGTTGATTGACTTCCGTTTCCAATCGTTTCACGACATCGCCGGAAATGGCTTCAGCAGTGGCTCTTGAATCGATAATCTCGCTTTTCGCGGTGGTTACGCTGGTTTTGATATCTTCGGCAAATACTTTCTGCCTGTTATCCATCTGCCCCAGCGCCAGTTTTTCATTTTCCGACATCAACCATGAAATCATGATCAGTTCTTTTCTATTGTTGGCATCAAGCCCATTGATCAATTCATCAAGCAGATTTGCCGCTACCGCATCATCGTTAAAGCTATTCACATAGCCAAGATTTGCTTCACCCAGAAAGGCCTGCAGATTGCCATACAATTCGTCGATGTTGGCTTGCGCGCGGGACATTTCGGTTGACTGGCGCATCAGTTCATACGGCAAATACCCAATCAGCACCACGAAACTGACGGTATAAATTGTCCACTGCCAGAATTTGGTTTTTAAAAATGCAATATAGCCCACCATCAAGAAGATTAATGCAATCGATGGCAATACTATCAGTGCAATTTCCAGCCAGCTTCGTTTGGTCAGTTCGTCAAAAGAAAACAGATTCGATAATTCAGCGATATATTCGTACATGGGTGGTTCTCTCCGTATAGTCCTTACATTGTTCTTTGTGACGTTCTCAAGGGCATCTCTAAAAATCCATATTTAGTTACAATACTACGTTGTTCACAAAAAATATTTCCTGACCTATCATTTATAGGCTGCGTCAACATTTTTTGTTCCGGCCTTGTCTCGTTTATAATTATGAATTTTTAGAGACACTCTTTATATCATTCATATTCGCGTTCAATTTCTGTTCTATTCATTGCCACGCTATTCCAACCTGTTCCTGTTATCCCAGGAACAACTTGTACGCCGGATTTTTGCTTTCGTCCCAGTACCGGTAACCGAGTTGATCCAGAAACGCTTTGAAATCCGGCTTTTCTTCCGGCGGCACCTGAATGCCGATTAACACGCGGCCGTAGTCGGCGCCATGATTACGGTAGTGAAACAAGCTGATATTCCAATTGTGGCTCATGGCATCGAGAAAATCCATGAGCGCGCCGGGCCGGTCCGGGAATTCAAACCGGTACAGGATTTCATTCTCAATCTCGGGCGCATGGCCACCGACCAGATGGCGGATGTGCAGTTTGGCCATTTCGTTATTGCTTAAATCCAGTGTATTCAAGCCACTTTTTTGCAGATCGGCGACCAGCTTTTCCGCTTCATCACGGTTGCGCACAGAAATGCCGACAAAAACATGCGCTTCCCTGGCATCGGAATACCGGTAATTGAATTCTGTGATACTTTTTGCGCCGATCAGCCTGCAGAATTTTTTAAAACTGCCCGGTTTTTCCGGTATCGTAACGGCCATCACCGCTTCTCGGTGTTCGCCGATTTCAGCGCGTTCTGAAATATGCCGCAGGCGGTCAAAATTCATATTCGCACCGGAAGCAATCCCGATCAATGTCTGGTGCATGATGTTTTCCCGTTCGACATAGGCCTTGAGGCCAGCAATGGATAAAGCCCCTGATGGTTCAAGTATGGTGCGCGTATCTTCAAATACATCCTTGATCGCGGCGCAAATCTCGTCGGTATCGACCAGAATAACTTCATCAACCAGTTCACGGCACAGGCGGAACGTCTCCTTGCCAACCTGTTTGACGGCAACCCCATCGGCAAACAAGCCAACCTGGGTCAGTTTGACGCGCCGCCCGTTTTGCAAGGAACGGTATAAGGCATTGGCATCGACCGGCTCAACACCGATAATCTTCACCTCGGGGTACAGCCGTTTGACATACGCAGCCACGCCCGCAATCAGCCCGCCACCACCGACCGGAACAAAAATGGCATGGATATGTCCGGTATGCTGGCGCAGGATTTCCATACCAATGGTTCCCTGCCCGGCAATCACGTCGGGATCGTCATACGGATGAATAAACGTGGCCTGTTGCGCATCGGACAATTCCATCGCATGCTCATACGCATCGCTGTACGAATCGCCATGCAGCACAACCGTCGCGCCGCGCGCCATGACCGCCTGAACCTTAATCTGCGGCGTGGTCACCGGCATCACGATGGTTGCACCGCAATCCAGTTTCTTTGCCGCCAGCGCCACACCCTGTGCATGATTACCGGCTGAAGCGGCAATAACACCCCGGTTTCGCACTTCCGGCGCCAGCTTGAACATCTTGTTGTACGCACCGCGCAACTTGAAAGAAAATACCTGCTGCAAGTCTTCCCGCTTCAAAAGCACCTGATTATGAATGCGTGACGACAGAATGGGCATCTCATCGAGCGGAGTTTGCTCCGCAACATCGTAAACCTGCGCTGTCAGGATTCTTTCAAGATAATTGTTTTTCATAACTGCCTGGGAAATATGCCACAAAAAATAGGGGTATATTGTAATCTGGAATTATTGACGTGCAAATTTTAACATGCTGTACTCCTTCAACTTAATATTTGCGAGTACAGCGCACTATCAAACATGGGTGAGATTTTTCCCCACTGCTCCAATGCATCGAGTATTTCCAGCGCTTTCATGTCACTGGAATAATCGTTGCGAAGAACGGTCAATTGTTCAAAATAACTTTCTATCGTCAAGCTGTCGCCACCGACTCCTTGCGTCAACCGGTGTTGGCATATCTGATGCCATTGTTCAGCTTCTTCAGGATTCAACGTTTCCGGCCAGTTGCGCGCGCGATAGCGGAAAAACAATTCCGGCAGACGCCAATCGTGGAAATCAAAACGGGCTGTCGCCAATGACTGTGGCGTGGCGCGTCGTATCTGCGCCAACAGCGGAGTATCAGCGTTATCCATAAAGCCGTCATACAACGCCAGGTCCACATCTTCCGCCGGTTCAAATTCCCGGCCGGTATACGCGGAGGCGACACGTTGCGCAAAATCGGTGTTTTGGCATTGTACTTTGAGCGTTTGCCAATGCTGCTGGCACACATCAAGATCGATAGCGATACGCTCGCAAGCTTCTGGATTTAGCGTCTTCAGTGGAGCAAGGGCAGGGCATTTGTTGATTTTTACCGATTTCACCGGCAAACGCTGTGCACCATCCGGCAAATCTTCATTACGGATAAACAAGTATTGCGCCAATGTTTCAGCATCCATCTCCAAAAACGCTTCCGGATCTTGGCGTAAATCGTAAACCAGTATGCTGTTCGCATTGCCCGGTTCGGCAACGAGCGGCATCACCAGCGTGGTGCAACCGATTTGAGACGGATACATCCGTGAAGTATGCACGACTGGCGTCAATTCAAACAAATTGAGCATTTCCGCTGCACGGCGTTTATTGCGTAATTTGAACAGCCAGTCATAGAGCCTGGGTTGTTGTTGGTGAATCAGCCGTGCCAAGCCGATTGTAGCGCGTACATCGGACAAGGCATCGTGTGCCGACCCATGTTCAATCCCATTCGCGGCGGTCAAATCCTCAAGGCGAAAACTGGGTACTTCTTCTACATTCTGATCTGTCTGCTCGGCTTGTTCGATATTGCGCAACGGCCATTCAATCCCATCCGGGCGCAGTGCATACGTCATGCGCACCAGGTCGATGATATCCCAGCGCGAATTGCCATTCTGCCATTCGCGCCCGTACGGATCGTAAAAATTACGGTAAAGCGTGTTGCGTGTGACTTCATCGTCAAACCGCAGCGTGTTATACCCCAATGCGCAGGTACTCGGTTGCGCTAGTTCGTTATGAATTTGCGCGATAAACTCGGCTTCCGGCAAGCCTTTTTCATCGGCCAGTTGCGGCGTGATGCCGGTAATCAGGCTGGCAATCGGTTGCGGCAACACATCACGCGCAGGCTTACAGTAAATAACCAGCGGCTTGCCGATTTCGTTAAACGCTTCATCGGTGCGCACCCCTGCAAACTGCATCGGCCTGTCCCGTCTCGGGTCAACACCGGATGTTTCATAATCGTGCCAATATAACGTCGTTGACATTTATCCTCTGCCTTTTATGATGAAATCAAAACCGTTTTGGAATAACATTATAGTAAACAATTATCGATTATCTAAAAGGAGAATAATGCTATGGCGCGTCAACTGATCAGTTCCGGTTCCACCTTTGAACAGGAAATCGGCTATTCCCGTGCAGTCCGTGCGGGGGACTGGGTGATGGTATCCGGCACCACCGGCTTTAATTACAGCAGCATGACCATATCCGACGACCTGGTCGAACAGGCCGAGCAATGCTTTAAAAATATCGATATGGCGTTAAAGGAAGCCGGCAGCAGCCTGAAAGACGTGGTGCGCGTGACCTACGTGCTGCCGAATGTCGACGACTTCCCGAAATGCTTTCCGGTCACGCGAAAATATTTTGGCGATGTCCGGCCATCCGCGATGATGTTGACTGCCGGATTATCCGATCCACGCATGAAAATAGAAATTCAGGTGACCGCGTATTGCGGCGAGTGATGCTGAGTGATGCGAAAAAGCAAAACGGCAACGCGTTAGCTGCGTTGCCGGAATTCCCATATTTTAGGGCGTTTCTAAAAATTCAAAATTTTAAACAAAACGAGGCGTGAACAAAAAATGGTGATGCCGCATATATGCGATATGTTAAAAACCATTTTTTGTGAACAACAAAGTGTTGTGAAGAAGTTTGGATTTTTTGAAATGCCCTTAAGAAAATATTACCAATAGTTAATCATCAAATATATATAACCCGCAACAAAAATGCTACCTATGATAATGACAAGTTTATTCATGATATTAAGCCCTCAACGATATTAATCAGTCTTTTATGTTTCAAAATAAGGGTGTCTCTAAAAATTCAAAGTTACATACTTAAATGAGCAACAAAGCGTTGTAACAAATGAATTAAGCAGGCAATCCGTGAAACGGATGCTCGCAAAATTTGGATTTTTAAAGATGCCCATACTTCTAATTATAGAAATACCAAGTAAAACCCATTCTGCACTTTTTCGTCAAGGTTTTTCTGCTATCAAAAAGTTTTTAGCAGTATTTTTGTTAGCCCCTATCTGGTTACTCGGCTACTCTCCACACGCACGCCGTTGATCGGGAGTTAACGGTTTTTGTGTGGCTTCAGCCTGCGGGTCGATCAGGCGCAACTGCCGGCGTTCTTCCAGGCTTAACGGGCAAAGTTTTTCGGCTTTTTCAACAAGTTCCTCAAGTGAGGATACTATTGATCTTGCGATACCAGTAGCACTCCATATACGCAACGTCAAATCAGTACCACTTGAAAAAATGCGAGTACCGTCAAATGAAAATGCCACACTATTAACCCCTTTTCTATGGCCTTTGAGTGGTTTACCAATCCACGCATCTGCTTGAAGATTCCACAGAAGTATTGTATTGTCCAAGCTACCCGACACTAAATAATTGCCATCGGGTGAAAAGGCAACACTTAAAACCCTACCCCCATGACCATTCAGTGGTTCACCGATCGGTTTTCCGCTTTCAACACCCCACAGCCGCACTGTGCTGTCTACGCTCCCAGATACGATGCGGCGGCCGTCCGGCGAAAACGCCACACTCCAAACACTACCTTGATGGCCCTTTAACGGTTCTCCGATCGATTTTCCGGTCTCAACATCCCACAGTCGCACTGTGTTATCCCAACTACCTGATACCACGCGGCGGCCGTCCGGTGAAAACGCCACACTGCTAACACGATCTTCATGGCCCTGCAGTGATTCGCCGATGGATTTTCCGGTCTCAACATCCCACAGCCGTAATGTCCTGTCATCACTCCCCGATACGATGCGGCGGCCGTCCGGCGAAAACGCCACACTGCTAACACGATCTTCATGGCCCTGCAGTGGTTCGCCGATGGATTTTCCGGTCTGCACATTCCAGACTTGTAGTCTATTATCATCACTCCCTGACACTATTCGAATACCATCAGGTAAAAAAGCTACACTCAAAATACTACCAATAAAGCCTTTCAGTGGTTTACCTATCACCCTCCTCGTTTGCGTATTCCAAATACTCACAAAATTATTATTATCTTTAATATTAAAAACTTGAATTACGATGAATTTGCCATCTGGTGAAATTTTTAATGGCGATGATAATTCAAACATACTATTTCCCCACTTTCCCCACTCAGAACTGAATCGCATTAATTCAATTGGCTCTGTCAACCCATAGGCTAATACGTTCCCGACTTCAGTTACGTAGTTAGGGTTATCTTCAAGACGCTCCCTTGGCACTGTGCTTGAGTAGTGCAAAATATCAGTGAGGTCACGTTCCGGTACTACACTTAAAGCAACTAGCACACCTAATCGAATTTCACCCTCTTCGATAAGCTTACGAGCATAACCTGCTGTTGCAAGCGCACCGACACGAACTTGGCGCTTGGTTTCCTCTTCCTGTTTAAACATCTTCTTGTAATTCAATTGTGCTTCTGTAAAATTTTCCTCAGCTTTGGCGGCACTTCTTTGAGCCAAAACATAATTCCCCATAGCCCAGTAATAACCAAATCCGAGTAAAACTATAAATAAAAGCAACCAAGCACTATCTTTAAACAAATCTTTTCGGATAACTCGATTTACCACATCCCAAGTATTGCCATACCGGCTTGCCCAAATTGGACCGATTCTTTTTCTTTTAATCCAGCGAAGCGTTTCCCAAGCTTCAGTAAAATATAAACCTAATTTATTTTTCTCACGCCTTAACAGATCTAGCCAATATCGTCCTTCTTCACGTTCTTCGACGAGCCAACCAGTTTTAAACTGGCGGTCTTCGCCGCATAACTGACACCAACTGCGAATCAACGCTTCGTGACCGATATCGACTTCCGGATCGTCTCCCACGCCGAGTTGGATGAAACTGACCTCTTCTCTGGCTAGCGCTTTGAGTACATGGTCAAGCGATGCCTCAGCCTTTTGATGATCTTTTACCGCTTCATACAACAATGCAAGCAATGCGCTGCGCTTTTGTGGCCGCCGTGTTGCGCGGCCCTGCTCGTCGAGATCGGTGATCGCTTTCATCAACCGTTCTAGCGTATTAAAATCTTCCGGATGGATTTGTTTGAGCTCAGCGGCAATCTGTTCGGCTTTGAAATCGATCGAACCGGCGATACCGCCGATTATTTGATAGTCGGCTTCACTTAACCGCTTCTTCCCCGAATCAACCGGCGCTATTTCCCATAACCGCCTCAATGTGTGTTGTAACGCGGGCAAGTGATCGGTTTGTTCGGCAACTTCAAGCAGCAACCGCTGCAACAGTGTTTCATCGATGGCGCCACCGGCATCGAGAATCGGTTTGCGGATGATGTCGTGCATCTGGTCGCGCCGCGGCAGGGGGACGAGGTATTGTGACGCACTGACTGCTTCGGCCAATCCCTCATACGCTGCGCAATTGCCGAAAAAGTCGGAACGCATGGTCAATATGATATGCAATCGTCCTGAAGGGTGTGATGCTGCGGTAAGTAATAGTTCGACAAATGCGCGGCTTTCTTCTTCCATCGCTGCTTTTTCCGCCCCGTGTGCCTCTTCACCATAACGGAACAATTCCTCGAACTGGTCGATGACCAGCACCAGTCGCGATGCATCGGATTCGAGCTGCTGGCTAATTTCAGCCAGGCCATAAGCCGACTGGCGCAGCATCGCGTCGTAGCGAAAGGTACGTGTTTCGGCCAGCTTGCCGCCAGCCGTTTCACTCAACGCGGTAGCCAGTTTGGCAATCGGCGCCGAACCGGGTTTGGCGATAATCGTCTGCCAGCCATCGTCGGCTAGCGGCACCAGGATACCGGCACGCACCAGCGACGATTTGCCCGAACCCGATGCGCCAACCACGGCGGTAAACCGGTTATTGCGCACTTTACGCAGCAATGCCGCAATTTCACGATCCCGGCCATGAAACCAGCGGTGATCGCCGGTATCGAATGGCCGCAGGCCGACGAACGGGATCAGTTGTTCCGCAGCATCAGTCATGCGCTGTCTCCGCTGTGCGGTGTTTGTATGGCAATACCCAATTCATCGAGCAGTTTCCAGGTTTCGTCCCGGTTGCCGGGCAATGTGTCGATTTTCTCGAGTAATACATTTTCCCTGAAAAACCGGCGTTTTGCCCTTTCATCACCGCCGGGCAGCCGCAAGCAAATGACCTGAACCGATGTGGTTAGCCGGTCAAGCATCGATTCCAGTTCGGCGTCACTGGCTTCACCCCAGAGTATCAGTATTTGAGTATGATTCAGTTCCTCCGTTGATGGCGCATTATCATCGCTAAAATACGGCTGCACCGTTAAACCACACTTCTGGATGTGATTGGCCAATTCAATGGCTTGTTCTTCATCGGCTTCATGCGCAGCGGCAACCAAAATCCGGTCACAATTGGGTGAATCCATTCTCACCTTTCCCGATCCTGAATTAATGGGCTTGGATTGAGCCCGCTGCCGCAGCCATTGTGACAGGTCGGTTATTTCACCATGATGGATTTCTTCTTTTTCCAGTAATCCGTCAAAACGTTGCATCACTTCAAACGGATCACGTTTGTCGTTTTTTTGATTATCCTGATTAGGCAGCCAGCGCGGCACCCAGAGTATGCGCGGTAATCCTGCCCGACGCGCCAGCCGCAATTGCTGATCGACAATCGGTTCTACGCCGCCTTCAACGGTAATACCGTGGTTTTCACCGATCAAATGCACGGCATATTCCGCTTTAATCAAACTTTCATTGATCGCGGCTTCAAAAGCTTCACCGGTTTCCAGCAACACAGTATCTTCGGGAACAACGGTAAAACCGGATGCTTTCAGGTCATTGACCAACCGCTGGCGCGCGTCTTTAAGATCACCGGCTGTCAAGGCGACAAAAACCGTTTTGCCAATTTGATTGACAACGGGTCTTAACGCTGCATTTGGTTTTGCCGGTGTAATGCCCAGTCGATCAATGATAAACAGCGCGATCTGTTTGATTAGTTCGATATAAGCTTCTCTATTTCTAATCCCGCGCCAATAGAATTCATAGATTTTGCCGGTATCTTCATCCAGTTCAAAAAAGCGGTAACCTTCACGGGATTGTCTTTCTTTGAGTAAATCTGGAACCAGTTTTTGATCCAGGTTACTTTTATAAACCGGGACTACACGCTCACAGGCATCGGCATGTTGTTTTCCAAAGTAATCGACTTCTTCCTGGCACCATCCCCGCTGCACCCAGTTTTCCGACAATACCGTAATCAGCATTCTGGTCTGGGCCAGTGCCTGTTCTATTTTCGGTGTAAACGCTTCAGCCGGATCGATCTGATAACGATCCAGCCAAAGTACGGCCTGCTTTGCACCGCGATCGGTCAATTCAAAACGAAGATTTTTCCAGAAAAACGTTACCCAGCCATCCGATTCCTCAGGCGGTTTGACATCGTCGGCCCTCGCGTAACTGAGAAAAATGGTGTCATTTTGATTGGATGGCGATCCTGATGTATCAGTTGGTGGCGTCATGGTTTTTTTATTGTCAGCTTTTGTTATTTTCCGGTTAACTGGCGACCTTAATCATACTATTGGTCTGTTTTCATGACCAGATGGAATTATGTCATACCAATTTTGCCGTGCTTATATACTTTAGAATAATGTGGATTTACAAAAGCCATGTTACTACGATTGAACACGCGAGGCCGGGCTATGGGAATGATGGGAATTCAAACCATTTGCCGTTGCATTCTGATGTAAATACATGCCAAACTCCTCAACGGTTAACGGTTTTGAGAAATAGTAACCTTGCCCGCTTCTGCATGACAGCTTTTTTAAATAATCCGCATGCTCGGCCAGTTCGATTCCTTCCCCAATTACATTGAGATTTAGAGCGTTACCCAGCATAACAATAGCCTGAACAAGCCGTGCATCTTTTTCATTGGTTGTCACATCTTTAACAAAAGATTGATCGATTTTAATCGTAGAGATTGGAAAATGTTTTAGATAACTTAGCGAAGAATAACCTGTACCAAAATCGTCTAATGAAATACCGATTCCCAAGTCGCGTATTTTCTGAAGAGAACTAATCATTTCGTCAGAACCATGCATCAGCAAACTTTCAGTGATTTCAATTTCCAGCATGCCGGGTTCCAGTTTAACTGCTTCCAATGATTTTGATAGAAACTCCTCAATGTTCCTGCCATGATCATTACACTGGCGGCTGGAAATATTGACAGCAACTTTTAAGGGTTGATCGCTCAATTTATTCCATTCAACGGCCTGTTTCATTGCTGTTGTGATTATCCATTCTCCTATCGGCACAATCAAGTCGGTTTCTTCAGCGATACGAATGAATTTGTCAGGGCCAACAAGACCCATTGCAGGATGCCGCCAACGAATCAGTGCTTCAGCACCAATAATACGCCCACTCGACAGGTCTATAACGGGCTGGTAATGCAGGCAGAATTGTTGTTCATTAATGGCTCGCCGTAATTCTTTTTCAATTTCCATATGCAGCGAAGCAGCTTTATTCATTTCCTGCTGGTAAAAAATGAAATTGTTACGCCCGTTTTTCTTACTTTGATACATGGCAATATCTGCATGCTTTATCAAAGTTTCAACCGTTTGTCCGTCCTGTGGATAAAGCGCAATACCAATACTGCCGGAAATATACGCTTCAGTTTGATCGTTCATTTGGACAGGGTGTGCTATTTTGGCCAGAATATTTTCAGAAATTTTTTCTAAAATATAGGCTTCCTGTATACCCTCCAGCAAAATAACAAATTCATCTCCCCCAAGGCGGCAAACTATATCTGATTCCCGCACAGTTTTTTTGAGTCTTTTGGCTATTTCCATCAACAATTCATCACCAGCATCATGGCCCATAGAATCATTGATGAGTTTAAATCTGTCGAGATCAATAAAAAGGACAGCGATTTGCGTTTTTAAACGATCAGCACGCTTTAAATATTGGGATAATTGATCCATACACATATTGCGGTTAGGCAAATTGGTCAGGCTATCAAAGTTCGCCTGACGCCAAACATGCTCTTCATGCTGTTTGCGTTCCGTAATATCGGCAAATATACCGATGTAATGGGCTATCTTGTCTTCATTTTTAACAACATTGATTCTCAATCCCATTAAATATTTTTTACCATTGGCTTTTTTCGCCCAAAGCTCACCTTCCCAATGACCATTGGATTCAAGCGCATCCCAAATAAATTGAGACGATACATTATCGGGAAACGCCTCATTCAGAATAAAAAAATCCTGCCCTAAAAATTCATTTTTGTTTGATCCGGTTATTTCTTCAAACGCTGTATTGACGATTTGTATTTGCTTATGCTTGTCGGCAATCATGATAGCTTCGTTTGTATTAGCAAATACTTCCGCAGACAATTCTATTTGTGTTTTAAATTTCAGTCGTTCATTTAATAATTTATTAAAAGTACCCGCCATTACTCCTATTTCGTCTTTACCCGTGATCATTAAAGGATTATCGAATTTATTCTCTACAAACATTCGTTCCATTTCATTGGAAATTCTTTTGATCGATCCAACCAGTCTTTTCATTAACAGATGACAAAAAATGAAAGAAACTACTAATGTGAGGCTTGTTATTAAAATGAAAAACCAGAAAAAATTGAGTGTCGATTGTGTGTAGTCATCAACGAGTCTCTTCATATCTGATCTGAGTTGATCATTTACACCTTTAATTAAACTGATACGTTCAGTGGCGTATTCCCACCAATGAATTGACGTATCCATTCCAATGGAACTGGCACGTAAATTTTCCATCGCCGTAAATGCCGCTTTGTCATTTATTTCTAATAACTTACCAATTTCCTGGGCTGACAAACCTTGCCGTATATATTTCGTGACATCATTAACCAGGTTAAAATACTGATTCAGCACATTCTCAATTTTCTTGATATGAGAAAGATCCTCTTGTGTTAAATCATTAGACTGTTTATAGCGATTTATCAAGTCATTAACAGCGGATTTTTTTTGCAAAAAGCTTTGAAGATAAGAAGAATCACTATGAATAATATAATTTTTGAAATCATAAATGACTCCACCGTAACCGATTAAAGCATGCAATTCATTCAAGAATTCATTGCGAATCGCTGTATTTGCAACCACATCACGGAAATTTTTAACTTTATTGTTAACTGAACCGGTTAAAATCTGCTGCAACATTTCTCGATATTTGAGTGGCGCCTTAATACCATATTCATTGATCAAAGATTCCTGAAACTCAATAAAGCCCAGAACCTGACGAAAATAATTTGCATGTATCGTGTTTGTCGTCAAGATTCTAATTACAACCGCTCTTTCCTGACCAGCGCGTTCCTGAAGCCAAAGCAAATTGACATAAGCATGACTTAATCTGGCTAATTCTTTTTCTTCTACCAATAATCGAATATTTTGAATAAAATTAATGATATGTGCATTGAGGTTAGAGTAATCATCAACTACATGCTGAAGATCAGCATTATCAATGGTTGCACGGATACTCGGCAATTGTGCTAAAAGTTGGTTGATTTTAAACAATAATTCATGCGTTTCTTGCTTCAAGAAATTTAATTCGAGTTTTTCTTGTTGCTGTAGAAACCGGGTTGACGCCTGATCGGTTTTTTCACGTTGCAAAAATATGGCTTCTTGAAATTCTTCTCCTGTCTTGATTAGACCGGCACTGATTCCACGCTCTTTTTGTAATTCATGTACAAGATCATCAAGCGTGATCATAAGGGAAAAAAAATGCTGCGTATTTTTACTGTTTGTATAGCGCTGAAATTGATCTGAAATACCGTAGAAAGCGAACAAAAGGATTGTAAAAATTGGAATCGTGATAAACATCAGCAGCTTGCCACGTATCCCTTGATCACTGAACCATTTAAAAAAGACAGAAGCCATTGTTTAATTTACTTTCATGAAAGACTGTACATAAACAACCCTTTATATTTTTCACATAAATTATGTACATAATGCTTCATTTAATGTAATGTAATTTGTTATAAAAAACCATCAATTTAATGAAATTTAATATAAAAGAAATAACCAGGCGTGGCTTTATTGCCACAACGGTTAAAACAACACTGGGCGGTTATCTGGCCTTTTCCTATGGCAGTGCGATTGCTGCAGTTTTAGACCAAAAGGATACACGCATTGGCTTGATTTATGCTTCGCGATATGGCGCTACTGCCGATAATGCAGCATGGATTGCCAAAGGTGCTGGACTTGACGTTACATTACTGGATATCGAGGCAATCAATGTTTCATCTGTCATTAACCGCTATGACCGCTTTATCGTTGGCTCTGGCGTATGGCGTGAAGGTATACACGAAGCGATTCGGACGATGATGACGAAATACGCCGCCGTTTTCGATGAAAAACTGATCGCCAGTTTTGTGGTATGCGGCACGCAACCCAACAGCGAAGAAAACAAAGCGCGCATCGCGGGCTATTTCAGTGGCATACACGATCCGCTAAAACAACCGCCGTTACTGAGTCAGGCTTTAGGCGGGCGATTACGGGTTGAATCACTTTCCGAACAGGATTATGAATTGCTATCAAACTTTTACCACAACATCCTGAAAACCGAACTGGCTAATTGGGATCGAACCGATCCGGCTGCCGCCAGAAGTTTCGGAGAACAAACTAATCGCCAGATTCGGTCGGTGCAAACCAGGCGAGTTTCCGGTGCAGTTTGACAACTTCACCGACAATAATCAGTGTCGGTGCGGTTAAGTGGGCGTTTGCAGCCAGGCCGGGTAATGTTTTAAGCGTGTCGGTAACCATTTTTTGCGTCTGTGTTGTGCCTTGTTGCACGATAGCGGCTGGCATGGATTCCGGCAAACCGTGAGCAATCAATTGTTCACACAATACCGGCAAACCGAGCAATCCCATATAGATGACGATAGTCTGATTGGGCTGCGCGAGTGTCGGCCAGTCCAGATCGATGGTATTGTTTTTCAAATGACCGGTAACGAAAATACACGATTGCGCATAATCCCGGTGGGTGAGCGGTATACCCGCATAAGCGGCAACACCGGATGCGGCGGTAATGCCGGGCACGACCTGAAACGGTATCTGATGGCTCGACAGCGTTTCGATTTCTTCGCCGCCACGTCCGAAGATGAAAGGATCGCCGCCTTTCAGCCGCAACACGCGTTTTCCTTCCTTGGCCAGCCGCACCAGCAAGGCGTTGATGGACTCCTGTGCCAACGTGTGTTTGTTGCGTTCCTTACCCGCATAAATCCGGGTAGCATCACGCCGCACCATTTCGAGTATTGCAGGAGAAACCAGCCGGTCGTATACCACGACATCGGCTTGTTGCATCAACCGCATGGCGCGAAAAGTCAACAAATCGGGATTGCCAGGACCTGCTCCAACCAGATAAACCTCTCCTCCGGGTTCGTCATCCTGTTCACTGGCCAGCAATTGTTGCAAGTGATCTTGCGCTGCCTGGTCTTTACCAGCCAGCACCAGTTCGGCAAATTTTCCCTGCAATGCTTTTTCCCAGAACAACCGTCTGCGTTTGACCTGTATAAAATGCTGTTTGACCCGCTCTCGGAATTGGGCTGCCAACGAAGCCAAACGTGAATACGCATGGGGTATCGTTGTTTCCAATTGCGCACGTATCAGCCGCGCCAGCACAGGTGATTTACCGCCGCTGGAAACCGCTATCATTAACGGTGAACGGTCGACAATCGACGGCATGATGAATGTGCACAGTTCAGGATGATCAACTACATTGACCGGAATGTTTTGCGCACTGGCGGATTCTGACACCAGGCGATTCACAGCCATATTATTCGTTGCGGCAATCACCAATGCATGATTTTTAAGATGCTCCGGTTTAAAGTCCTGGGCATCATGGGTTATTTTTTGTTGCCGTACAAACTCAATCAAATCCGTATCAAGTGATGGTGAAACGACATGTACCTGTGCGCCGGCCTGCAGCAATAGTGACACTTTGCGCAAAGCTACCGAACCCCCGCCTACAACCAAACAATGCTTGTTGCTGATATCGAGAAAAACCGGCAGATAATCCATTGTGAATCGATTAATTTCACTTACCGCGCAAACGGATTTTGTCCGGTAGCAGGCGATGC
This sequence comes from Nitrosomonas sp., assembly GCA_020446045.1. Taxonomy (GTDB): domain Bacteria; phylum Pseudomonadota; class Gammaproteobacteria; order Burkholderiales; family Nitrosomonadaceae; genus Nitrosomonas. The sequence goes on along the minus strand of JAGRFM010000058.1, from coordinate 30,237 downwards.
ACCGCCTTGGCCGCCAAAGCCGCTACCTTGACCGCCAAAACCGCCCTGTCCACTTCCACCGCCGGGCTTAGCTGCGCCAACTCCGCCAAATGGAGAAGACGAAGGTGACGCACCGGGACGCCCCGCCCCGCTTTGCTGACCCTGCTGATTGTTGGCGCCGCCTCCACTGTCCTGTTTGAAGACAAACTGCCAGTCCTGATAGGTTTCAGCATCGGAGAAACTGGCGTATTGATCAGGGAAATTGTCTTTTTTGCGGGGTTTTTGTGTGGAAAGGCTATATACTCCTGCAATACCTTTCATCGGTGACGCCGAACTGGCAGTCGGACTGGCATTTGCACCCATTAATCCTGCCGCACTTGCCGGATTGTTCCGTTGATTTGCCTGTGGTTGTGGCTGAGGCTGCACTTCTTCGATAACCAGCCCCCATTCGTCGGTTAATGTCATCGGATCAATAAAAATTTTCCGTAAATGCCGAATCGGTACTGCACCTCTTTTATCCTCAAGCAAGTCTTCGATTTTTTCCGGATACTGCCGGATACCGGTCAGCGGGTTGTTGTAGTAGGACATGATCGCTTTTCTGAATTGCTCGCCGATAAAAAGCAGTTCCTTTTCCTTTTCACGCTGGGTTGTGATCTGCCAGATCTGACCGGTTCCCGCCAGGACAACCCCGGCAACAGTAACCGCAAACAACGCCCAGAGATACACGACCCCTTGTTGTTGCCGCTTCATCACGCATGTACTCCGGCATCTGTCCGGCTACGTGCATATAACTGCCCGTTTACCATTCTTCGTAAAAAGTCCCGTCCATCGCACGTCCCGTAAAACCGCTATGCACGTCATAAACGCCTTCATCATCATCGTTCGGTGGCGGCATTAGTATCCAGGTTTCATTACTTTCGGTCATCGGATCGATTGGAACATTGCGCAAATACCGCCGTTCTACCAGTTCTTCAAGATCAAACGGATATTTGCCAAAATCCGCATGAAACTGGTCGATGGCATCGCGCATGATTTTAAGATCCTGGCGTAAAACGGCTTCCTTGGCTTTATCGATAGCCGCGAAGTACCGCGGTGCGACTATGCTCAGCAATGTTGCGACAATCGCCATCACAACCAGTAATTCGATCAATGTAAATCCGCTCTGCAGCCGCACGCGATTTATCTGGTACATGTACTTCACCATTTATTATATTCTATACCGTTCAAACCCTCGGTTTCTGACCTGGAATAAACGTCAAATACATCATCGCCTTCCTGCGGGTTTTCTGGTGAACTGTCATAACTGCGTTTTCCCCAGGTATCCGCGGCCGGTGTTTGTTCGATACCGGCCACATCCAGATCTTCATGCATCGGATCGCGCGGCAACCGACGCAGAAAATAAATGACCTTTTTGTCAGTACTTTTTATGTCGGGTATACCGATTACCAAATCGTCAAGCGTTTTAGGATATCCGGATTCATCTTCCTTTTTCTCGATCCGGCCGTCATCCACTGCCTGTTTGTACGCATCAATGGCATTACGGATCTGACGCAACGCAGTACGTAATTCCTGTTCTTTTTCACGCTGATGAGCCAGTTCCCGTAACGGCATGGCCGCTGTTGCCAGTATCGCCATCAGGGTCAACACGACCATCAACTCGATCAACGTAAAACCGCCAAGGCTTTTTCGTAAATAGCATTTTGAAAATAGCTTGGACAATTTCATCGGTAAAATTTGTTACTGAATCTTTATCGTTGCCGAAGCAGGCAATGAGATATCAATGGATTCACCGCTTTCTGCATCCTCGCCCGTTGCACTATGGATGCTGATTTCAGTTTCGCCGGCATTTGGGGTGACTACTTTAAAACGCAGTTGCGCCGACATACCGGACGGCTCGTCCTTACCCAGCTTGATGGTATGCGATCCACTGTTATCGGTATCGAGCAGTTCCAGCATATCGGTTTCATAACTCACCTGCGCGATACTCGAAATTGAAGCCTTGGCACCCACCATTCTGACCCGTACTGAAAATTCCTTATCAAAGGTGATATTGCTTGGAGCCTGTATGGTTAATGTTGGTTCACCGGCATTATTCGCTGCAGCCTGCATTGCAAAAGGATTCGATGGGACTTCCGGCCTGTCGCCCGCAAACCCCTGTGCGCCACGGCCCAAAACACCTGTAGCGCCGCCTCTGCCGCCCCCTGAACCGACTGGCGCAAGCGCCAGCGAACCCGGCGAAGTTTTCTGTATTCTGACAGGTAATTTGCCAGCTTGATTCGATGTGCCGTAATGGAATTCTTTTTCGAGATGCGTTTGTTGTGAAATATTACGAATAATACGTGGCGTAATCAGCAAAACCACTTCCTGTTTTTTACGTTCTATTTTCTGGCTGGATGTTAATCGATCAAGACCTGATATATTCAATAAACCGGCTAGACCGCCTATACTTTTGGATTCGCTTTCACGCATTAAACCCGCCAATACTTGTGTTTCACCATCCTTTAAAGTTAATAAAGTTTCAGCGTTGGTCGTGGTAATGATTGGCGCTTTAGCATTACTGGGCCCAGATGCTTCACCAATAATTTCACTGACCTCCAGCTGGACTTTCATGGCGACCTCATTATTTAGCCCAATCACTGGCTCTATATCGAGTTTGGTACCTACATCGATAAATGTTGGCGTTGACGTAACAACATTACTGATACCGCCCCCCGCGACACTGGCTGAAAATATCGGCTGTCTGGTACCGATATGAAATTTGGCTGCTTCACGATTTTTCACCCGAATCCGTGGGTTTGCCAATACATCGCCTTGTGCCAGGGAATGCATAAAGTCGAGCTTGACTGTGTCGCTAATAGAAAAACTTTTAAGATCAGGAAATCCTTTCTGGCTGATCGCGCTAAATGTTGCAGCTGCCGCTTCACCACCCGGTGCTAATCCAGTGAAACTAAAACTTGCGCTTTGCGGTAATGTGGGGCCCAATAAAAAATTATTATCCCGGTTGACAGTCAATATCGCGACTTCCAGCATCACTTCCGGCTCAGGTAAGTCGTTCAATGATACTAACTTCTCAACCACCCGAATCGCTTCCAGCGTATCGCGCATAATGAAAAGATTGAGCTGTTCATTGACATAAATATCTTTCGCTTTGACCAAACCTCTGACCATGGCGACCATTTGCTTCACATCGGTATACGCAACGGGAAAACTGCGTACGACCAGCTCCTGATATTCTTTCTGCTTGGCTGGCGTATTCGGATAAATCAGCAGGGAGTTGTCATTCAACCGCGTGTACGCGAGTTGATTGGTCATGAGTAACAGCTTCAGGATATCTTCCACGGTATTGTCACGGACAAAGACTGAAATTTTAATTTCCTGCCGGACGTCTTTATCAAATACAAAATTGACGCCCGCCGTACGTGACATGATCTCAAAAACCGATTTGAGTTCGGTATCCTTGAATTCCATTGACAACGGTTTCTTGAATGCGGTCTCCAAAGTTAAATCCACACTTTCCGCACGCGCAATCTGCCTGCTGATTTCCTTGATCAACTGACGCGCATGACCTTGCATCGGATTTTCCTGCAATACGGATCGCACGGCTTCTTCAGCACCATCCGGATCGTTGAGTTCAAGCAATTGTTCGGCATATTCAACGGTTGCAATATGATGACGATCCTGACTCACCGCTTCAAGACCAGCCCGAACCCTATCATTACGCGGGAAATAATCCAAAATACGATAATACTTTTCTTCAGCCAGATCCAGGTTACCATCGGCTCGCGCATTGTCGGCGTCAAATAACATTTTTGCAAACACTTCATCTCGGTGCCGTATCAGTACTGCTTTAATCTCCTTGTTTTTGGGTTCTTCTCGTGCGGCTTGTTCCAGTTTCATCAAACCGAGTTCCAATTCCCCTGATTCGATTAAATGTTTACCTTCGTCAAACGCAGCATTCCGGGTGCCAAACGTCTTATTATTGATTGCACATCCGCTGAGAAATAAAACCGGAATCAATAAAAACACAATATGTTGTTTAATTCTCATCGAAATATCCCTGCTTGCTTATTATCATTGATAGGAAGAACCTGCTTGGCATTCAGCGGCAAATAAGTCAACGTAACCGATTCGTCATTAATCGTATCCAAACGATATTGATCGTCAATTTTTTCACCAATTTTGGCTATGTAATTTTCGTCAGCCTGTGAAAGAAAAACCCAGGTCTGACTGCCCTTAATGGCTTTGCCGATATATTTGAACTGTAAAGGCGGTGGAGTCGGATCAGGTTGCCTCGCTTTGGCCTGCGCCTGTTGCCGCTGCAAAATGGCCGCCTGCTGTTGAGGCGTTACGGGAGGCGGCTTGGGCGCCCATGATGTTGATGCAAATAATTCACCAGCCATGGGATCAAATTTTCGTTGCCCCAATTGGTCGACATCCAGAGAATCATTGCGAACCGGCGATGCTGATGTTCGTGTTGCGGCAGACCTGGCTGGTTTTGCCGATGTTAGCGGTTGCACGGTTTCGACTGTTAGCTCTTCTTCGTCTTCAACCAGCACGACCGCAATCAAGGTTGCTACGAGTGCTATACCGATAATTATTTTGCGTCTTTTTTCAGCCGGATCCATACGATTTATTCATTCAGATAAAGACTGATTTCAAGGCGCATTTCGAGCTGTGTGGATTGAACATTGTCACGTTTAATCGTAAAACCCGTAATCGCCATGTTGGGTATGGTTTCGAGGGCCTCCGCCATGAATCCGCGAATCTGTGAATAACGCCCGCGCACCGGTGCAATGATTTCATAGCGGGACAAACGCCAGTCGCGCTCGAAAGTCAATTTAAAATCACTGCTGTTGACTTCAACCCCCTGTTTTTGTGCAATACGAACCAGTTCACGAATCCAGAACGGAGAAGAATCAAATCGCGGGAAAAATTCATAAAAAGCCTGTAACGCCTGATCATTGGTCAGTTTTTTCTCAACAATCGGGACATCGCCTGATAACAATCGCTGTTTGGCCTGCATTTGCAATGTTTCCGCACGTTCTTCAAGTGCAGCCAATTCCTTTTTTGCCGGCAACACCGCACCCAGAAAGAAAATCCCGGCGACCACGAACAATCCCACACCGATCTTGCCCATAGAACCCAGTCGCGCCACTTGCCAGCGCAATTGCTGCATCAGCCGATTGGATTGAATTTGAACCAGTTCCTGTTTCACGGTTTTACCGCCCAGACCGTAGTCAACAGAAAATCAACAGGACGGTAAGGACTGTCCTGTTTTATCTTGTAGTTTACAAGATGAACATTTTCAAAAATGGCTTCGCGCTCCATCGCCTCGACAAAATCAAGCAGCAGCATCATATTCCTGGCCTCACCCCGGATGCGCAATGTCCGGTTGGTTACATTCGGCTGCAAGGATAATAACGCAACATCCTCAGTCGCAATATGTTCAATAGAATCAAACAACGCCTCCCAGGGTAAATTAATCTGCGCAAGTATGGTATTGGCTTTTTGTAATTCCTTACCAATTTCCTGTCCGACATCACGGCTGCGCGGTGAAGACGTGCGTACGCGTGTAGAAACCATGGATCTGGGTTGATCTTTTTCCAGTTTTTCAACGCGCACGCTCCAATAACTGGATTCTTCTGAAATATTCTTAAAATACAAAAAAACAGCCGCCAAAACAAACAATCCGATGAGTAGCAGTGACATCTCAATGCTGCGTACACTTTGTCCTGCATACGGAAAATTAAGTTTTAAGCGAGACATGCATTCTCCTGCACATCATCTGTGAACGGTCTGGGATAATGTTCGGGTATGGCGCTTTTCTCGGTTTGCATCGGTGATATTTGCCAGCCGCAATCCGGCGGTAAAACCAAATCCGGGTGCTCGGGTGCTAACAGATATACCGTCTCGACCGTTTCCTTTTGGCCGGTCAAAACCGCTTCCTGATCCAGTACCGCCCATAATTCATCAGCAACATTATTCAAAATATGCTGATTCCGAATATTCTGCCAGATGCCGTCTTTCAATACGCCGATACAAAGCCGGTCGGTTTCAACCAATGCAACAAATGATTTTTGCGCTTGAAAGGTCTTTTCCCATTTATCCAGCACCGCAGTGAAATAAGGTTCTATCCTATTCAATCGATTACCATGATTTTTTACTATCGCTTCTGTCCTGGCTAATAATTCATGCGGAATAGCGGCACAGATTGCACCAGACGCCGGATTCCACATGCTAATGCTGATTACCCAGTTATCAACTCGTGTACCATAAATTTCACGCATGCGAAAATCGGCATACGCATAGACTTCTTCAGGCGTATTAATTTCCGTTTGCGGCGATAATGTCACATAACGCACCCAATGATTGGACAGGGTAACCGTTATATCCGCATTTGCATTGTCCGGCAATTCCGTTTCCAGTTTATTCAAGGCCTGCTCCCAGGCAGTCTGTTGTTCAGTCGATTGAGAAACCGGTACTGTCATAACGGGTTGTTTGACTGGCTTGAATCCTCGTAGCGACTGCACCCAATCGATTCGCTTTGGCGCCAGGAAGACTTCGATTTGATTACGCAACAATGGTAACACGATTGGCTTCCTCCAAACTTGTAACACCACTTTTAACCATATCCAGCGCAGCTTCACGCAAAAAACGCGTACCGTTTTTCTGCGCGGCTTCCTTGATTTTACGAATCGATTCTTGCGCAATGATCAATTCACGGATTTCATCGTTAAGTAATAATATCTCGGCAATGGCATTACGGCCCCGGTAACCACTGCCGCGGCATTGTCCGCAACCTTTACCGGTACGAAACCGGTAGGAACCGGCTTGCTCACTGTCAATACCCGATTCAGCAATCAATTCATCAGTTGGACGCTCATCCACAGTACAGTGCGGGCATAACAACCGGACCAGCCGCTGTGCTGCAATGCCATTCAAAGCTGAAACAAAACTATAAGGATCGACACCCATATGTGAAAAACGCCCGATCACATCGAATACATTATTGGCATGCACCGTGGTAAAAACCAGGTGCCCGGTTAATGCCGCCTGAATCGCAATCTGCGCGGTTTCGGCATCACGAATCTCGCCAACCATGATTTTATCGGGATCATGCCGCAAAATGGAACGCAACCCGCGTGCAAAGGTCAGTCCTTTTTTCTCATTGACCGGAATCTGTAGCACACCTGGCAACTGATATTCAATCGGGTCTTCAATGGTAATGATTTTGTCATTGCCTTTGTTAACTTCAGAAATAGCTGCATACAACGAAGTCGTTTTGCCACTACCGGTAGGCCCGGTTACCAATAGCATACCGTAGGGTTCAGAACTCAAACGGCGCAATAACTGGATATCATGCGTGTTAAACCCCAGTTGATTGAGTGTCAAGCCTTCAACATGATCAGATAGCGCCTGGCGATCGAGGATACGTAACACGGCATCTTCCCCAAAGATACTGGGCATGATGGAAACCCGGAAATCGATTTCACGCCCCTGGATGGATACCTTGAACCGGCCATCCTGCGGTATGCGCCGCTCGGCGATATCCAGTTCTGACATGACTTTGATTCTGGAAATAACCTGTTCAGCCAAGTCCGTTCCCTTGATCACACCGATAGACATCAAAACACCGTCAATCCGGTATTTAATCGATAAAGCGCCGGTAACCATTTCCAAGTGAATATCGCTGGCTTGTGATTTATGCGCATCGTAAAGCGTGGAATGGACCAGGCGGACAACCTGACTGGTGCCTTCATTGATCGTTTTTAGCGACAAATCCTCAACGCTGCTCTGAATTTCTTCTAATCCCTGGTCTGGCAACACATGATCCATCGCCCGCATGTTTTTTTCCTGCTGCGCAAAAAAAGCCGCTAAATCAGCCGGATGAATCAGGCGCCATTCGACCTTCATGGCAAAGCGTTCTTCCGCCCATAGTCTTAACCGGGTTGAAAACGGATCGCTGATCACGAATAGAAATTCGTCTTTATTCCTGAATAACACACATTCATGTTTGTTCGCCTCGGAAAAAGGCAAAATATCAAAGGCGGGTTCCAAAGTATGGATTGTTTTCATCTCCACCGCAGGAATATGCAGCAAACGCCCCAATTCCTGAATCAGTTCATGCGGAGCATAACCACTGACCTCTTCCAACATTTCAAAGACTGAGACATCTCGCTTTATAGCTTCCTGCCGTAACTGACTCAGATAATTGAGATCCAGCAACGGTTTTGTCTCTTGCTGCTCTTCTGCGTGCATTTGCATAGTGCTCAATTAAATACTACCTGCCAATTCAAAAATGGGCATATACATTAAAATAATAATACCGCCTATGACAATACCTATCACCGCCATCAGTATCGGTTCGATCAGTTTGGTCGTCCATTCAACCCAGCGCGCGATTTCCTCATCATGAAAATTACCGATACGCTCCATCATATCCCCCATTAATCCGGTGCGTTCCCCTACGCGCAACATGCGGGTTCCTACTGCAGTCGTCAGTCCTTCGGCTTCCATAGCGCTGGATATGGTTTTTCCTTCACGGATCAGCTTGGCTGCAGCTTCTATTCTTGGACGGAAATGCGATTGCAGCAGACCACTGACCATATCCAACGCTTGTGTGATCGGAATGCCGCCACGCAATAACATGCCCAGTGTTTTATAAAACCGGGCCAATTGATAAACACGCATCCGTTCCCCAATTGCTGGAATACGCCACAGCAATTGCATGACATAAGCTCGAAATGATTGTCGGCTGATGGCATAACCGATTGCCGCAATAGACAATATGGAAAAAATAGCCAGTTCCAAACCACTTTCCTGAACAAAATGTCCCCATTCGATAAGTAATACCGACAACCAGGGTAAATCCGACCCCATATCTTCATAAATAGCACTGAATTTGGGAACGACAAAAACCAGCAAAAAAACTGACACCAGCAAACCAACGGCCAGCAAAAGAACCGGATAAATTGAAGCGCCCACAAGCTTTTTGCGAACAAAATCCATTTGTGTCTGATAGGCCACAAAGCGTGTCAGTGCTTCGGCAAGATCGCCGGTACGCTCACTCGCACGCACTGTTGCAACGTACAACATGGGAAATATATGCGGATAGGATTCCAGTGCCTGCGAAAAGGTTACACCTTCATAAAGACTTGCCAAAAGATCATGGATGATTTTTCGATTTCCCGCATCTTGCTCCTTGTCGACCAATGTTTCAAGACATTCGACAAGACTCAGACCCGCTGTGAGCAGTGACAGTAATTCCTGGCTAAAATGAACCAGCGGGAAACGGGGTTTGGATTGAAACGACAAACCGGTGAACCGACGCTTGACGCTCAGTACCATACCGCCCTGAGCTATTACCTGCCGGCGCGCATCATCCTCACTGTTTGCTTCCAGTTCAAGGTGTACAGTACCTTGCCCGGACATTACAGCTTTGATTTCAAATCGCATTAACGCTATCGAGAAATGGTTTACCAGTTAGTGATGTCTGCCGCCTCTCCTTCACCACCAATTTGACCATCCCTACCCATGGAAAACAAATCAAATTCAGAATTGTCGCCAGGGTATTTATACACATAAGGGCGTCCCCAAGGATCTTGAGGTGGTGCTTTGGACAAATAAGGACCTTGCCATCTCGGCTCATTATTGGGTTGTGCAATTAAAGCTGTCAACCCACTTTCGGTTGAAGGATAGTGACCTACATCAAGACGGTATTGATGCAATGCCTTTTCAAGCGCATCAATTTGCGCCTGTGCCATTTTGATTTCCGATTTGCCGACTTGCGAAAAATATTTTGGTCCGACATAAGCTGCCAGCAAACCGATAATGACCATGACGACGAGCAATTCGAGCAATGTAAACCCCCGCCCAAATTTGATCTGCCCATGCTTGTTCCATTGATGCAACATTTCTGAACCTCTCAACGTAATGTTAAATAAAACGAATTGCTTTGTTTTCCTATTTCTAGATTTGCCAATCCAATTTTACCTGCGAAGTATCGCCCACCAGCGACCAATATTCAATAATGACATCAGTGATGCGGATACATAAGTCCAGGCTGCAGCTCGTAGAATACGACGTGCATGCCGCTCATCACCTTTGTACAAATAACCGCCTTTTTCCAGCATGGGCAATGCACGCGAAAAACTAGCATGCATTTCCATCGGCAAGGTTACTAGATGCACTAATGTCGCCGCACCCAGCGTCAATAGCCCGCCTAGAAAAAATAAAGCACCTGCGACGGGCGCTCGTGTCACAGCCACAACAACAGGCGCCAACATAAGAATTGCAGCACCAATCTTTTCGACAGGTGCTGCAATCTGTACCAGCCGAGTGCGAAGCCTTAAAGGTGCGTAACCATCACGGTCTTGTATTGCATGTCCGACCTCGTGAGCAGCCACAGTTATAGCTGTTAACGATTTGCCGTCGTACTTATCCGGCGTCAGACGCACTACTTTTTCAATTGGATCATAATGATCGCCTTGCTCGGTTTTTTCAACCTTGACGGATTGCAACTTGGCCCAATCGAGTAGAATACGCGCCAATTCAGCACCTGTTCCAGGATAGCGGTCATCGGGACGGCTGTATTTATCAAGCGTATACCTGACCCAATAAGAAGGTCCATAAATAAGTGCCGCGATAATTATTAATAACAATAAGTAAAACATTGACAATCAAACGACTTATCGACACTGCTACACTGAAAACATAACCGTATCATTATAAATGACCTGCATCCGCAACAAAAAAAAGATTAACGGGGATTTGGCTGATGAGCTGTGATTTTTGTCACCGCAAGACGTCGTCATACAAATCGCGGCAGATTCCTATTTTCAGTAAGATCTTAATAAAGTTTTATTCTTACACATTGCCTCATATTCATCCTGGAAAAAGAATTTTTCCTCACCAAATGCTGGTTTTAAATGTTCGAACCACGTTGCTTCAGGATCAAACTGTGCATAAAACGGGCGTTGAATCCAATCGGGGTTTCGCCCTTGAAGAAATCGCAATACAAAAACCTTTTCTCCGGCAATTTCCGATACACCTTGAATTTCCACTTTGCCTGGACCTGTACTCATCGATGGCCCCCGAACCGTTCTGGCTAGACCTGACACCTTCTGTATTGCCTGGCGATAAACTTCCCATGCACGGACAAGCGGCACCTCAAAATAATGCCGGGCGCCGGTATCACGTTCGACAAACATATAATAAGGTATCAAACCCAGCCGTACCTGTTCCTGCCACATATAGGCCCATACATCCGGATCATTATTAATATGATTTAATAGCGGCGATTGCGTGCGAATTACAGCACCGGTTTTACGAATGCGCCGAATGGCTTCCTGCACCACGGGCGTCATCATCTCACGCCAATGGTTGAAATGCGCCATAATCGCTACATGCTTCCCAGCTTGAACGATTCTTTTCAATAATTCAATCAAATCGTCAGAATCATCATCACTGACAAAGCGTTGTGGCCAGAAACTGAGTGATTTAGTTCCGATGCGTATCGTTTGTATGTGATCCAGTTCCGGTTTTAACAAAGCATCAAGATATGTCACCAAATGATCGGTTTTCATCACCATTGGATCGCCACCGGTTATTAGCAGATCACTAATATTCCGATGTTTTGCCAGGTAACTATGCAATTTATATGCTTCTTTGTTGGAAAAACGAAGATTCTTGTCACCTATAAACTGAGCCCACCGAAAACAGAAACTACAAAAACTATGACAAACCTGGCCCTGGCTTGGGAAAAATAAAACGGTCTCCCGGTATTTATGTTGAATACCATCGATGGGTTCATCATTTTCGTAAGGCACATTCAAGGTTTGTTGCCCTGCCGGATGTGGATTCAGTTTTTTTCTGATTTCATTGGCTTTTTGCACAATCAGACTGCGATCACTGGTACTTCGTAATACCGCTGCCATTTGCTCAAAGTCGTTTTCTGACAGCATTTCTTTTTGAGGAAACACCAGCCTGAAAATCGGGTCGTCAGGAATATTGTTCCAATCTATCAAATGGTTGATGACATACCGATTAACCCGGAAAGGCAAAATATTCGCAACAACTTTCATTTCAAAGCGCTGCGTTTCGGATAACTGATTTAAAGCTTCTATTTTATCAAACTGACGCTCTGTATAAACTTGGAAAGCTTCGGGTTGATCGTCTAACCGAACAGGTTCTACTTGTCTTGTTTTAAATGGAAAAACAGGGGCCATAACATTCTTTTCTCCCTCATTAAAAAATTGCCACGTGGAGAAATTGCCACACAATTCATATTTAATGGCAAAAGACAATTTATTTAAAAAAATTTATAAACGATTAATCATTCGTTAACACGTTAACTGCACGTCTTTTACATTGTTGTACTCCACTAGTACTTTATCAATTTGATATAGCCGGGTTCAGTAAGTTTGTCAGTGTGCATGGCAAGGCGTGCCTTGCAGGAAATAGTTGTTCTATTACTAAAAGGCGCAACGCAGTCCATGGACGCTGACAAACTCACCCACAGAGCCATACCGTGGTGCTCTGCAACCCCGTTGCAGTACTTGAAAAGGGAATAACCCTTTCCTGTAACACCACAGTAACGCTGTATCAGACAATATCAAATTGATAAAGTACAGGTCTGTTGCATTATTCAAATCTTCATGCAAAAGAAAGCCGGAATAATCCGGCGAAACTTTAACTGCACAGAAACACAAATTATATCATCAAAACAGTAACTTATAACAATCTCTCGTTAAATCCATGATGGATTATAACATGTCCGAATATATTCCTTCTCCTTACGGTTCGCAGAAAAGAGCGTACAGAAAGCGCTGGCACGTGTGAAAACTGCTAAATAAGGTGCTTTTCTATGTTTTAAGTGCACTTCATTTGACGCAAATTTTTTTAAAATGTTTCACAGGTTTAATCAATAAAGACTTGATTCAAGGAACATCCATGAAAACTCAGCATGTTATCAAAGAACAAAACACCAGACTTATAAAATGCAAAATAAGACTGACAACACGTTGCGGAGAAACTTATGTTTATTATGGGCTTTTCAAGTCCACTTCAGAAGCCATCATGGATGCATTAAGCCGTTTTGAGACCACAACTGTTTTTGCCGCTGCTGTATAAAACTTATCTTTTTATCCCGTTTGTTTTAATAACCCATTATGGACTAAATCCTTTTCTTTTATTGCCGAAATAAATCTTTCCATTATTAATCAATCGCGCGCCTTATCTGTAAATACCTTTTTCGCGATGTGTTAATCCGGAATATAAATAGAGGGGAAAAATGTGCTGGATCCGGCAATAAAAACATTTTTAAATGAACGCAGGCTACTTTGGCTATCAAAAAAAATCAAAGGCAATATTACGCCTGAAGATAAGAAAATAGTCGAAAAACAATCTTTAGAAGCTTATTCATTGCACAACTGGCTTTTCTTAGCAGCGCAGCGTGCATACCAACTATCTGCTTCGACACACCCAGGTAAGTTTAGCCATCCGGATGTCAAAATTAACCCTATTATCGCAAAATCAGGCAGAAGTGCCGATGGTTTTTTACGCAGTGGAAATGTCAGTGTCATACCCGATGTTTATGGAAATGCTGCCGCACTGGATGTCTATAAATTTCTGAATCTGAGGTTAGCCGATGGCGAAACAATAATGTCTCATTTGGAGCGCCAATCTTCAGAAATTAAGGCGCAATTTGATTTACCGGAAGCAATCTTTAACACCATCACAGCAGGCCTTTTTGCAATCAAAAAAACAGAACAACCAATCAAAAATACCAGCGGCAAATTAAAGCAAGTTTACTTTCCGGTTGACGCAAAAACATATCATTTATTGTCAATACTTACACCCTCAAGTCTAGTTTTCAAACTGAAGGAACGCATTAATAGCTTACGTTTCTCATTACATGCCCGAACAGCATGTGATGCCCAAAAAAACAATCAGTTTTTTGCGGGTGAATTTTCTGAAATTGTTAATCTAACCTTAATTAGATACGGCGGAACCAAACCGCAAAATATCAGTGTACTCAATAATGAAAATGGCGGAACAGCATATTTATTGCCATCCATGCCACCATCGCTGTTCAGCGATACATTGCAACCTCCCAAGACATGTTTTTTTGAATCATATCTTGAGCACACCGATTATCAGGATATTTTCGAAGCATGGCACCATCAAAAAATGCTTCTGAGAAAAAACAAAACCGCTAAAGCTAAAAAAGCATACGATCAATGCATACAGAATATCATTTACAGGATTGCCGATACCGTATGGCAAATCAGGCAGTTAAAGGCAGGTTGGTCTCTAACCGAAGCATACCGGCATCTGCCTCGCTATCAAAAATTCTGGCTGGATCAGCGCTATGTTCATAAAAGAAAAATCTGGCCAAATTATCTGGTTACTGTCAAACAGGACAGTACAGGCTGGTTTCTTAATCAGTACACGAAGATTCTTGGTGATCGGGCTTTCAATGTGGAGCATGATGAAAGAAAACAAATTTATGCGCTAATTGACCGTTGTGAGGAAGCATTGCGATGAAACAGGTTCTGCTGATACCTCACGTGCTCGTTCAAAATGCGAATGCGCTTTCCAGTCCATACACAATAGGGTTTCCGTCCATGACGGCCTGGTTTGGTGCTGTTCATGCTCTTGAGCGCAAATTAAGGGCTCATGATTTTTTTAAACGTCTACGGATGAATGGTGCCACCGTTATTTGCCATCAGATCAATCTACAGACCTATAAAGATTCAAACGATTCGGTTTATTCCATTATTGGAACAGGCAATCCATTAGACAAGCATGGCCAGCGAAGCGCATTTGTAGAAGAGGCACGTTGTCATCTTACGGTCTCGCTGGTCATTGAGTGCACCGGTTTAAATCCCGTTGACCAAGAACACTTTTTAACAACGGTTGTCCACTATCTGATGACAATGAAACTGGCTTCCGGAGACATTCTGGACTTCGAATCACCAGAACTGTTGGAAATAAGCGGCTCAACTGAATTCAATCAGTTAATTCACCGTCTTGTTCCTGGTTACTGCCTGATTGAACGCCGCGATTTAATGAGACAGGCAATGGAAAACGGTCAGGACGCCATAGATGCCTTACTGGATCACTTGGTTATTTCTCATCGTTGTAAACACGATAAAAATGGGCGTGTGAAATGGTACAGCAATCGTAAAGAAAAAGGATGGATTGTACCCATTGCAGTCGGATTCCACGGCATCAGTGATTTAACCATTACTGCCAACCAGCGCAACCCTGATGTTTTACATTGCTTTGCCGAGAGTATTGTAACCCTGGGTGAATTTGTGATGCCGTATCGGATAAGTGATTTAAAAAGCTTACTTTGGCATAGACATGTGGATTTGAAAAAGCATTTTTATTTATATCAGCAAATTTAGCATCTTGTAAAAGAAGAGGAAAAATGATCATGGCTAAAAATTCAAATATTGCCTCAGTATTAGCATTTGAAAAAAAACTGGTCCCTTCTGACGGTTTTATGTATGGCACAGTCTGGGATAAGCGCAATGAAAAGGAAATCTCCCTGCCATTACGATTAAGAGAAAAATCAGTACGTGGAACCATCTCAAATCGATTAAAAACCACGATCAAAAATGATCCGGTCAAGCTGAACACAGAAGTTCAGAAACCAAATTTACAACGTATTGATAGTTGTGCGCTAGAACTTGATCAGGATACGCTTCGACTTCACTTCACGCTAAAAGTACTGAGCGGTGTTCAAAAGCCATCCGCTTGTAACAATAAATCATTCAACGATAGCTTCAGTACTGCGGCACAGGCCTATATGGCAAAAACCGGATTTGTTGAATTAGCCAGGCGCTATGCTGCTAATATTGCCAATGCCCGTTTTTTATGGCGCAACCGGATTGGCGCACGGCGAATAGAAGTGCGGGTAAAAGCACTGAATCACGAATCTCAACAATGGGTTTTTGATGCTGCGCAATTGAGTCTGCGTGAATTCAATACCAATGATGATATTGATTCATTGGCAACCGCAATAGCAAAAGTCTTATCAGGAAAACAGGAAGTTTTAATCCTGGAAATCAATGCATTTGCTTTAGTGGGTGAAGCGCAGGAAGTTTATCCAAGTGAAGAACTGGTGCTGGATAAAACGAATGGCAAAAACAAGAAAAGCAGGATTCTCTATCATATCAATGATATAGCGGCCATTCATTCACAAAAAATTGGCAATGCGCTTCGTACGATTGATACCTGGTATCCCGATTACACTACCGCAGGTATTGGGCCTATCGCCGTGGAACCGTATGGTGCGGTTACCAATTTGGGTATTGCCTATCGGAACCCAAAGAACAAAGCAGATTTTTATACGCTGTTTGATCGTTTTTCTACCGAAAAACATCTCGACAGCCTGAATGATGAACACTACGTTATGGCGGTTCTGGTTCGAGGCGGTGTTTTTGGTGAAAGCGGTAAGGAATGATGTCATGAAATATTTTATTGACATTACATTATTACCGGGGCCTGAAGTGCCATTACATTTTCTATGGCAAAAAGTTTATCAACATATACATCAGGCTTTTGTTGAAATAAATCACAACGGAAAAATTTGTATCGGCGCTTCTTTTCCTGAATATGATGAAAAAAAATCCCGTTTGGGAAGTAAATTGCGTTTACTCTCGACGAATAAAAATCAATTAGAAAAATTAAATCTCAGGTTTACTTTAGGACTGGTTGAATATTTGCACGTTTCGCCCGTTGAACAAATACCCCATAAAATCCAGGGCCACGCAGTTTTTAAGCGCATACAACCTAAAAACAATAATGAAAGATTAGCGCGGCGCAGAGCAAAAAGAAAACGCATCAGTCTGCAACAGGCTCTCGATTATTTTAAAGGACGGGACGAAATATACAGTAATGCCCCCTATATCCATATTCAAAGCAAAAGTACGGGCGAGTCGTACCGGTTAATCATTTCCAGGCAACATGTTCAACAAGCAGCTTCTACGCAACTTTTTAGTACTTATGGCTTAAGTAGCAGCAGTACGGTACCGATATTTTAAAAAACCAGCTTTGGTTGCTTATAATTCACTAAATAGCCTTGAATTTCTAGCAGCAATTTGCTTCCGTCGTACAGATAGTGCACAGACAGGTTAGGAGTTTATAGGATATTATCCGTACAGTGTGAAAATATACTGCCGAATGGGCAGCTTAGAAATTTGAGTTTGATTTATTAATTCAATGAAATTTTTTTACTGCCGAACAAGCAGATAATATTGTTTGAACGTATCAATCTCAATAAAAAAACCAGCGGCATTCTGAAACATGAATGCCGCTGCTCACCAATAATGCTTCACATCAATCAATTGCAATTATTTATTTGATTTTAACAATGACTGCGACTGCCGAATATTGTTTAATACTTGTCTGATTGTTTCCCGTGGTGCACCGATATTTAAGCGCACAAAACCACTACCCTGTTCACCAAACAAAATACCGGGACTCATGCCAACACCGGCATCATGAATGAAAAAATGTTTGAGTTCAGCATCACTCATATTCAACGCCCGGCAATCGAGCCAAAGCAGATAAGTCCCTTCCGATGGAATCAACTTGATTTGCGGCAAATAATTGTTCAGAAAATCCTGCACGTAATCTCGCGTATCACGCAAATAAACCAGCAACGCTTCCAGCCATGCTTCTCCCTGACGGTAAGCGGTTTCAAATGCAATGACACTGAACGGGTTTGATGCACTGATATGCCAGGTATTGAAAACATCTGTAATCGCCTTACGGAGCTTTTTGTCAGGGACAATCAGTGTTGACAGGTTTAATCCTGGAATATTGAATGTCTTGCTCGGCGCCATGGCCGTCATAACGCGATCTTCGCTGCCTGTAAGCGTTGCAAGGACGGTATGTTTATGTTCCGGATAAATCAGGTCGGCATGTATTTCATCGGAAAAAATGATCAAATCCTGTTTTTCCGCTATCTGGAGCAATTGATTCAGCTCATCGGGTGACCAGACACGCCCAACCGGATTATGCGGTGAGCAAAACAACAGCAGCCGTGCACCGGTTTCCTGCACACATTGTTCAAGATGGTCAAAATCGATGACATAGCGATTATTTTGCAGAACGAGAGGATTCTGTACTAACATTCTGCCGGTCTGAGACACAGCGGAAAAAAAAGGAAAATAAACCGGGGGCTGGATAATAACCGATTCACCGGGTTGGCTAAATGCCATGACAGCAGCGTTGAGTGACGGCACTACACCGGGACACATAACAATCCAGTCACGCTCAATAGTCCAGTTATGCCGTTGCTGCATCCAATCAATGATTGATTCATACAAACTGTCCGGAAACAGCGTATAGCCATAAACCGGATGTTTCGCACGTTCCATCAGTGCGTCGGTAATGGCGGGCGGCGTGGCGAAATCCATATCCGCCACCCAAACCGGAATAACATCCGGTTTACCAAACATGGCCTGCCGTCCGTCGTATTTGGTGCTTCCCGTTCCCTCCCGGTTGATTATCTGGTCGAAATAACTTGAATCGAATCCATTACTCAAGAAACTTTCTCCCAAATGGTCACTTCGGACAATGTGTGCTGATGCTTACGGCTTGTTTCACGAATAACGAATGGTACCGATTGCGGACCCTGGATCAGTTTGAAATGTTTACCGAGAATTTCTTTTAAGCCATCCAGCGTTGTGAAATTTTCGCCGTCCCGCTTGAAACCGCCAACCCAGAATTCCCGCTTGGTATGTTCGGTCAGCCAGGTATAGGGAGAAGTAATCATCAATAATCCGCCGGTATTGATGCGTGTATGAATGGAATTAAGCAGTTTGGCCGGATCATACAGCCGATCTATCAGGTTTGCGGCCAGAATCAAATCATAACCTGAAAATAACGGCTTCAGATTGCAAGCATCCCCCTGATAAAATTCCACTTTATCCTTGACATGATCTAGACCGAGACCGGTCAATGTTCGCTCCTTGTAGAAAACCAGGTCGCCTTCGTCGGTCAGTGTATAACGCAAAATACCCTGTTGTGCGAGTTGTACGCCTTGTCCAATAAAACGTGCTGAAAAATCAATACCCGTGACATGATCAAAATGGCGTGCAAGTTCGAATGTTGAGCGTCCGGATGCACAGCCGAGATCCAGAGCTTTACGGGCAGGCCGGTCACCCATTGCTTTGATCGCAATTTCTGCAAGTGTTTCCGGGAAATTTGGCACGTCAAAATAGGTATCGCCGTAGTGAAATTCAGCGTATTCGGACAACAGTTTATCGGTTTCGTAATTCGACGATTGCAAAGTTGCCGGTGCATTTGAAACAACGTAGCGAAAACCCGCATGCTGGAAAAAATGACGCCTGAACGCATAGCGCGAGCTCCTAAGCGACTCGTTACCGCAGGAGATCCATGCACCGCCTTTTATCAGGTTATGTTTGTTATCAAATGTCGGCGTTGTGAAATCATCATACAATGGATGTACATCAAAGCCTTCAAATGGATAAGTGGGCGTTTCCGTCCACTGCCAGACGTTACCGACGATATCGTAGAACTCACCTTGAGGAAATTCGGTGACCGGACAACTGGATGCATAATAATCAAGATGCAGATTACCAACCGCTTTTTTATCGTGCGGCACTTCGGACAAACCCGCCAGATCGTATAACCGGTACCATTCGTCTTCCGTGGGCAATCTAAACGGTTGGCCCGTGGTTTTAGCCTTCCAGTTACAGAATGCTTTGGCTTCATGATAATTAACGTCAACCGGCCAGTCCCATGGCATCGGTATCTCATCAGTCATGGTACGCATAGACCAGGCATCGTCTTTCTTGACCCAAAATGGTGGATGTTCCGCCTTAGTAAAATTACGCCATGAAAGCCCTTCTTCTTCCCAGTAGTCATCGATTTGATAACCATTGGCATCGATAAAAGAAAGGTATTCCTGATTACTGACCAGATACTTTCCAGCCTGAAATGCAGCGATATCGGCATTGTGCAGACCATACTCATTATCCCAGCCATAGTGTTCATGTGTGTTTTTGTTTTTTCCTATCGTTATCGTACCTGGCATTACATCGATAAGCACATTCTCCGGTGCCGTACCCGTTTTTTCACAAGGCCGCCACGCTTCATGCGGCTGGACATAGTGCATGGCATGCTGCCGGATTAATACAGATGATGTCTCAAGATGGATTTGTTCGTGTTCGATACCCATCAAAATTGGCCAAAAAGGACTTTCCCAAGTAATGGGTAATGTCAAAGGCAAATCACTGATCAACCTATCCACCAAACTGCGCATTTTGTTACGGTATTCGGTGACTTCTGCAACACTGGGCCAGTCGTAATGAGTGTTATCCAAATCGTCCCAGCTCATTTCGTCTACACCAACCGCAAACATCGATTCGAATTTGGGATTGATGCGTTCGGTAACTAATCCGGCCAGAACCAGTTTGTTCACAAAAAAAGTAGCCGTATGACCATAATAGAAAATTAGCGGATGACGTAATGTAATAGGCTTGTTGTAATATGCTTCATCGTTGCGCAACGTTTTGAAAAGCAGCTCGTAACAATCCAATGTACCGTGAAAATAAGCGCGAATTTCCTCCCGTTTCGCATTGACATCATCGCCAAAAAGCAAGGGCGTTCTCTGAATCTGTTGTCTAAGCATATTGTTATATTATCAAACTATAATAAAAATCTTTTTTATTATAACGCCTCAGACCATTGTTATCACATGCATTGGGAAAATTAAGTCCCTAATGAAATTAGGGATTTAAACAAACATCCGGTCAGTCTGTTACCCACATTACTGGTGCATCGAGCACAGAAAATGCCATTTTGGGCGGTACAAACGGTTTTGAACAGAGCACGGGACTGTACGGTTGTCAGGTATGGTCGACATGTCCGGGTTTATGGGTAATCCGGGTGATCCTGTGTCGTTTGATTGTATTTTCGTGATCAATCTGAATCGAAATCCGATAATAAACCAATAAAGCGAATAAAATTTGATTTCTATTTTAATATATTGATATCATTCCTTTATTCACTTTATAAACCATGTTTTCTATGTTTTGTGATTTCATTCTTTCATGATTCAACATAGCATATCCAAAACAGAATATTCATCAGAAGCTCACAAGATTCTATGACAGAAAGACGCAATTTTTACCGGGTATTGTATGCGCAACCTGATGCGCCGTTATCGGTAATTAAAACCAATCATCGCGTCTTGATGCAAAAATTGCAACGATACGCTGATCAGGATTTAGCTGATGAACAGGCTTGTCTATTAAATACCGCACTAACCGTTCTACAAGACCCGCTGAAGCGGGCGGTTTACGATCATCGATTACGCAAGCGGTATCCGCTCAGCAAATTGAGCCTGGGTCGCTTTGCATCTGGAAGGATTAAAAACTTTCATGGAATGACAGGTAATACACCTTCCACCAACCGGCGCAATTATTACCGAATACTGCAGGTTCAGACCGATGCTTCGATGGCCCTTATTATTTCCAGTTATAGCGTTTTGCTTAAATATCCTTTGCAGAATTCTGAGCTGCTGGACGATGCGTTTGCAGTCCTCGCCAATCCGGTGATACGGATACGTTACGATGCACTGCTTGCAGGAATAACAAAGACAGAATCAAAACAGCTTATTCCTTCAAATTATCATGACAAAAACATTCCTGAACATAAACATTCAAACATAACCCCATTATATGCCCAACCGGATACGACCAAGACGCTGCAGCACTGTATCTTTTGCTATACTCCTTTTGCAAATCAACCGAGCCTCTATCAAAGTGATCAATGTTTAGAATGTAGCAGCCCTTTGCCATCCGATCAGCATGATACGCAGATACAACAGCATCGCTTTCACCGGCGAATCAATGTTGCTGGCTCGATAGTATTTTACCTGTTTTGGCCGGATTCTCCATATCAAGGTATTCTGCAAGATATATCACCGAAAGGTGCGCGTTTTTTGACCGAAACACAGCTGGATTTAAAAGATATCATCAAAATTGATGCTCCCGGTTTCAAGGCAGTTGCAGAAATTGTGCATACTCATCCCGCTGAAGGAAAAGGCCTCTCTATTGGAGCGCGTTTTCTGACAATAAAATTTACTCAAGATCGTGGCAATTTTATCGTCGCCAATGCGTGAGTCCAACGATGTTGTTTTTTAACGCCGCAATAATTTGATTTTTGCCAAAAGCGTTCGCATTGATTTATACATCAAATGGGGCACCAGGATATACAATGGCATCCGGATAAGATGACTGCGCAAATAAAGTATCGTCTTCGCCCAGGCTGCTGATCTTATCGGCTTATCGGGATGCTGCGGGAATAATGCGAGAGGTACCAGCCGGTACATAATGCCACGTCGTATATAACCGGGTTTATTTATCAAACGATTGATTGTGCCATCCGGTACAGGCGTTTTGAATATCAATTGACTGAAATAAAGACCATAATACAAAACATGTCCCAACTTCAATTGATTGGCTCTATCGGTAAGAGATTTCCAGAAATCAGCATCTTGATGACTGAAGAAAACCATTAAATCGTGCAAATCGAGTAAATCGCGTAAATCATTGTCCAATTCATTATTCTGAAACAGGTTGACAGCGCAATGAAGTGTCATATCGGTTGGAGACAGCACAACGACATTTTCATAATGCACCGGGATGGCATCAGCAAAAAGCAGGCCGCTATCAATTTTTAACCGACTGGTCACCGGTGCCAGCGTATGATGAATATCCACTTCGGTTTCACGCTCAGCGTGGATAAGCGGCGGGATTTCATGACTCCAGACACGATAATAATGCTCATCATAAAACGAGAGCGGCCTATGCTTCCAACCTTTGGTCATCAACACTGATTCGATATCGGCCAAATCGGACTGGGGTACCATCAAATCCAGATCAACTGACAACCGGCCTTCTGAAAAAGGCAGATTGATTAGTCCGTAAGCAGCACCCTTTAGTACGATGATTGACGTTTTGAAATCATCCAACGCCCATAAAACCCTGTCCAGCTCCCATAGTGTTAATTGCCGTAGCCTGTCAGCCTGAACTAATGCAGAGGTTAACTGATTCGCTATTCTTGGAGGTATCTCTTCCCAGAGATTATGGCTTTTTAACAACAACGCTATACGACCCAACAGTTTTACACGCCTTGCCATTCTGATCAGCAACTCCCAATCCGAATCAGGATAATCGATCAGACATTTTGGATCGACCAATGCCTGGAGTAATATCTGATGATGGGAATGCTTAGACTTCATTAACCATGTTTTGCAATGTTGACGTTACATCTTCCAAATCGGAGTAAATCAGTTTATAGCAATTGCAGTCTGAAATCAGCTGTGCTACTGCCTTAAACCCTGTTGCGCCAAGCACCTCATAATTGAAAGCATTACTTGCCAGCAGCATGAATGCTTCCGCATCGGATATAGGTTGAATGTTAGTTTCCGCTTTTTCATTCCATCTGAGGAAAAAAATCCAACGCGCTTTTGCCGTTCTTTCTGCGGAACAGATACTGTTTTCGGGCGGACATACATGCGCCACTGTTCCCTTGTGAGTATTTGGTATGGACTGGCCTATCACGGCTTCCGGCAGATAATTACGAATAATCTGAATCGATTGGTTTTTTAACGGCATCAAGCGCGGCATGGGATAAAAAACCCCTCGTGCCGGATCCATTAATCCGAATTCATCGGAAAATAAACGAAATCCACGATGAATCAAATAAGTACATAATGTTGTCTTGCCACTGCCCGGCCAGGCTGGAAAGAGAATCACATGATTGTTTTTTTCAACCACAGCGGCATGGAGTAACAGAAGATGATTAACGCGCACGGCTATGGCGAGATTGATCCCCCATTCCAGCACCGCCAGAGCTTGCTCTTCCGGAAAACTCTCAAATGGAGATTGACCATCGATCAAAAAACGAACGCTTTTTTTCAATGGATTTTTAAATGAACGCTCAGCAACAATACACACATGAAATTCGCAGATTTCGTCCTGTACCAGCCGGTAATGTTTATAAAGAGAATAAAGCTGGACTGCGAGCGGTTTATAACGGGTTTGAATACGGACATTAAAAGGACCCATCACTACTTTGAGTCCTTGATTACGGAGTAGCATGAGGAATTCCTGCAATGGAATCTGACTAACCATCATGCTTTTATCACTATTTCTCTTTCTTAATTAAACCCAATGCATCCAAATGATAGAGTATTTTTTCAATATTGTCGCGAAAATCTTGGTCCGCCTCTTGTTCAAACGCTGTGCTTAAATAATGACTGATTTCCAGAAGGGTTGCAGGATTCTGACTCAGAAAAGAAAGCAGCCTGATACTCATTTGATTAAGGAAATGTGTTTTTCCAGAATCGGGTTGATATACCGTATACTCACCCCCCCAATCTTCAATCAACAGTGAATGAAAATGGTTTGATTGCCAGCGCATACTTAAATTTTTTAAAACCTTTTGCTTACTTTATTGGGTAAGTCAAGCTTAACAGTTAATATCTATTGAAAACCATCACATCAAAGAATCATGAGATTATCAAATGCACCTGTTTTTGCAGCAATGGAAGTAAAAGCCGTTGCCGATATCATTATCCCTCCAAGCAAATGACAATTATCCATCTGTTGTGCTTTTTTCATCATGATGACTTGCTCTGATGCATTAAGCTGTATTTTTGGCTCTGAAATAAGCATGTAGCTTGGCATATCCCCAATATCATAGGTACCATTATCAAACTTTTCTACCGGTTTAACACAGAGCAATTGGGGGCCGTCAATTGTATTCACGAAAACAGCCTCGGACACAGAGGCAGCCTCTCCCATTATATTACTGCTGCGAGCCAAAGCTGAACCACTGTAAAGTGTTATAACGACTGGCAAAGCCGCTGTACCCTTTAACAACGTCCTGCGTTTCTGCTTATGCTGATTGTTGCCGGTTGATAATTTTTGCATTACTTCAGGAGTATCAGTTTGCTCTTTCGAGTTTTTAATTTCCATATTACATAGCCTCTTCATTCTGAAGATTATTTTCAATACGCTTCATTATTCTAATCTGAGAAACAAAAAACAATTTCATGTTTTAGTGCTTTAGTTCTATATATAAGCAAATTTTGGGCCATATTCATTTTTGCTTTTAGATTCATTTTAATACATAGAGTTGCAAAACACATAAAATAGTATTTAAGAAAATCACACTTTAAGTGTAAAAAATATCGACAATAAAAATCAATTAAATATCCATATTCCCTAATCTTTTTTGTTTGCAATCTGGTAAAGCACCGGCAAAACCAGCATGGTCAACGCTGTTGAAGTCAGAATACCACCGATCACAACCGTCGCCAACGGACGCTGCACTTCAGCACCGATACTGACCGCCAGCGCCATGGGCACAAAGCCGATTGCATCGGTCAAACCGGTCATCAAAACAGGGCGAAGTCGTGTCATCGCACCTGTTTGGATGGCATCATCCAATGAATACCCTTCTTTACGAAGATTGCGAATAAACGTTATTAAAACCAGACCATTGAGTACTGCAATACCTGACAAGGCAATAAAGCCGACAGCGGCAGAGATCGATAGGGGAATATCACGCAACCAGAGAGCGAGAATACCGCCCGACAGTGCAAACGGGACACCGGAAAATACCAACAAACCGTCTTTTATATTACCAAACGCCAGGTAAAGTAGAATAAAAATCAACCCCAAGGCGACCGGCACAACAATGGTCAGGCGCTCAGTGGCCGAAACCATTTGTTCGTATTGCCCTCCCCAAGCCACCCAGTAACCTGATGGGATTTGTACTTCCTCGGCAATACGTGCTTGCGCTTCTTGCACGAAAGTCCCCAGGTCAGTGCCACGAACATTTGCACTGACAACCACTCTGCGTTTTCCATTTTCGCGACTGATCTGGTTAGGGCCTTCGATGACATCAAAATTGACCACATCACCCAGTGTTAAATAAGCCGGCGGACCCGCCTGGCCTTCCCGCACACTCAATACTGCTTTCGGTAGTTGCACGGGCAAACGTTTGAGCGCTTCTATACTGCCTCGCATTGACTCCGGCAAGCGAACCACCAGATTGAAACGGCGATCACCTTCGTAAATCAAACCTGTCGGCATACCGCCCACAGCGATGGCTATCACGTTCTGCACATCTTCAACATTCAAGCCGTAACGCGCCATTTTTGCACGATCCATTTGGATGGAAAGCATGGGTAGACCGGTGAGTTGCTCGATTTTTGCGTCCGCAGCGCCCGGTATTTTTTCTATTACCTCAAGAATCTGATCGCCGACATCGTGCAGTACATCCATATCATCGCCAAACACCTTGACGGCAACATCAGCACGCACACCGGATATCAATTCGTTAAAACGCATCTGGATCGGTTGCGTGAATTCATAATTATTGCCTGTCACTTCGTTGACTGCTTTTTCCATAGCGGCAATCAATTCTGCCTTGGTTTTGTATGGGCCTTCCCATTCATCCTGATCCTTCAGAATAATGAAAATATCCGCAACACTCGGTGGCATGGGATCGGTCGCGATTTCCGGTGTACCAATTTTGGAGAAGACGCGCTCTACTTCGGCAAATGTTTTGATTTTTTTCTCAAGTTCATTTTGCATTTCGATGGCTGTCGTCAGACTCGTGCCCGGTATGCGTATTGCATGAAGTGCAATATCACCTTCGTTCAGGCTTGGAACAAACTCGCTACCCAAACGGGTTGTCAGCAAGCCGGATAGTATGACAATAACTATAGCCAGCGTGATAGTCAGCCCTTTGTTCTGCATCGCGGCAGTCAACATGGGTAAATAAACTTTTTTCGCAAAGATTACGATGCGACTTTCTTTATCCTCTATCTTTCCAGATAGAAATAGCGCAATTGCGGCTGGAACAAATGTTACAGAAAGAATAAACGCACCCAGCAGCGCAGTCACCACAGTAAAAGCCATCGGATGGAACATTTTTCCTTCTACACCGGATAAAGCGAAGACCGGCAGATATACTATGATAATGATGAATTCACCAAAGAATAAGGCTTGCCTTGCTTCCTTGGATGCGGCAAAAACAACAACCAAGCGCTCCTTGAGTGTTAATAATCTTCCCAAGCGCGCCTGCTCTTTTCCCAAATGTCGAATACAATTTTCGATAATAACAATGGCGCCATCGACAATAATGCCAAAGTCCAATGCACCCAGACTCATCAAATTAGCACTGACATTATTTGCTGCCATGCCGCTTAAGGTAAACAACATAGAAAGCGGAATAACCAATGCGGCAATCAGTGCTGCACGGATGTTACCCAGAAACAGGAATAACACCACAATGACCAGGGTAGCGCCTTCAAACAGATTGTTTGATACGGTTTGAATGGTTTTATCAACCAGCGTCGTGCGATTGTAAACCGGTGTTGCGACAATACCTTCGGGTAAACTGCGACTGATTTCCTGTAATTTTTGGGCAGCGGCCTCCGAAACGATTTGGCTGTTTTCACCGATCAGCATATGAACGGTGCCCAGTACGACTTCCTTACCGTCTTGTGTTGCGGCGCCATTACGTAATTCCTTGCCGATCAGCACATCGGCTACATCCTTGATGCGAATCGGAATGCCTTGACGGCTGCCCAGTATAATTTCACCGATCTCAACCAGATCGGTGACCTGGCCGGGAACTCTGACCAGGTACTGTTCACCTCTTTTTTCGATATACCCGGCGCCAATATTCAGATTATTACGCTCCAACGCCGTAACCACATCCTGCAGCGTCAGGCCAAGCGAAATCAGTTTTTCCGGATAAGGGGTGACATGAAATTGCTTGACATAACCACCCACTGAATTGACTTCAGTCACACCCCGGACTGTCAGTAATTGCGGGCGGATAATCCAGTCCTGAATTTCCCTTAGATCCGTCGTGGTATATCTTGTACCATCCGGCTTCCTGGCGCCTGGCTTCGCGTCCACTGTCCACATGAATATTTCACCCAGCCCGGTAGAAATTGGCCCCATGCGCGGTTCTATGCCAGCAGGCAGACGATTTCTGACCTCCTGTATGCGCTGACTGACCAGTTGACGTGCAAAGTAAATATCCGTGCCATCCTTGAACACTACCGTGACCTGCGACAGCCCATAGCGGGAAATCGAACGCGTGTAATCCAGATTCGGTAACCCCATCATGATGGTTTCAATCGGAAAAGTCAGCCGTTGTTCCGCTTCCAGTGGTGAGTATCCCGGTGCCTCAGTATTAATTTGAACTTGAACATTCGTAATATCCGGTACCGCATCGATTGGTACTTTCTGATAACTGTATATGCCCAACAGGGTCATGGCAAATACCGCCACCATTACCAGACCGCGATAATCTATGGAAAATTGTAAAATACGCTCGAACAAGGTTTCGTCTCGCTATCGGATTTGAAAAAAATTATTTCTGGAAAGGCGGCTAATGATCATGCTCCGCACCGGATTTACCCAATTCGGCCTTGATGGCAAAACTGTTTCCCGTCGCGTATTGCTCTCCGGCCTGCAATCCCTCCAGCACTTCGACCATTTCGCCATCATTTCGTCCCAATTCCAGCGGACGCGCTTCAAAGTAGTCGCCGTAACGACCAAAGACCACTGTCCAGTCAAAAAGCGTTTGTAATGCCTCCATACTGACAGCAACCGGCACCTCAACTTCTTCGGTATTGATGAAACCGTTGACAAACATGCCATCCCGCCACAGGCCATCCGGATTATCCAGCATGATACGCGCCATTGCGGTACGGGTTTGCGGATCCAGCATCGCCGTAATAAAGATAATTTCGCCTGTGCCTTCTATATTAGCCGCCGTTGACTTGATTGTGGCCCGCTGACCGAGCCGGATGGTACTCAAATCTTTTGGAAAAACAGTCAAATCGGCATATATGGTCGAAGTATCGACGACCGTAAAAATCTCGTCATCTTCTCGTACAACCTGGCCGCGCGCAATGGCTTTGGTTGTGATCAAACCTGCAATAGGGGAACGGATTTTATAACGTGTCAGATTTTTTAACCGATGAACAGTTCTCGGGTCTTCGCCAATCGCTTGCAGTTTTGCTGCCGCGAGTTCCAAGGCAATTTCTGCTTCACTATACAATTGCTGGGTGGTCAAATATTCCTGCTTGGCAGTTATTTTTTCCTCCCAAAGCTGTTTTTCACGTTGATAATTAATCTTTGCCAGCACCAGGCGCTTTTGCGCAGCCAAATACTGGCTGCGCAAATCGGCCAATAACTGACTCTCGACAACCGCCAGGACCGTCCCTTCTTCAATCTGTTCACCCAGATGACGTGGCACTTCTACTGCTATGCCTGGCGCGCGGGGTACGACACGAACGATATTATGTTTGTTAAAAATGACAACACCGGGAAGTTGAAGCTTGGGACGGATAGTTGCCGGGCCTGCTGTTTGAATGTCGACTCCTGTGCTGGCCAATGTTTCATCGGTCATTTCAACCCGTGTTTCAACCTGACTATAACGCCAGTTAAAAACCTTGCTTTTCCATTCGGCGGCTATAGCGACATCAAACGAATGCGGTTCTTCTACAACTTGATCACCGAGCAGATAATTCCCAACCGGTTTAAATGAAAATAATTGTGCTGATCTGCCCAATCGTGACAAAGTAATGGCAACCTTAGCCTCGCCCGGATCGATAGGCTTGTTTTTTTCATAAAGATAGAGGCGAAATTGCGGCTCGACGCCTTTCTCGTAAATGGTGACTTCCACGCTGAAATCACCCGTGGCGAAAATTTTACCGCCTTTGGGGCCGATTTCTTCTTCAAGATCTTCTTCAGCCAGTGCATTGGACACAGCGCCTTGATCCTCTTCATCTGAAACTACCGATTTTTCCAGGTTAAGGATGATCCCACCAAGTATGACACCGACAATGATGACGATTAGTATCGGTTTAAAATTGGTTTCGTTCACAGTTTGCTCCTTAGGGGGTGTCGTCATGTGTTATGTGCATTTATGCGTGTGCAGATTTTTGATGAATGTTTGTGAAAAGTGCGCAGGGCATAGCCTTAGCTATGTCCAAGTACCTTGAACAAGCAGGCACAAAAATATGCCACGCCCTTCGGGTTTGCTTTTCGAACAAAATTATCGTCGTTTTTGCACCTTGAATATGCTTTAGCATGTCCTTCGGCCCAAAAACTTGATTCTTTTGTCCGAAAAACAAACAGAACTGTACATAACACATGACGACACCCCCTA
>JAGRFM010000006.1 GCA_020446045.1 Nitrosomonas sp. | reverse complement strand
GGTATCGCCAGCAACGCATAAATACCGAGCAACGCCAGCGCGCCATACAGCCAAACGGCCGACAGTGTTTCTTGCTGTTTTTGCCGGGACTGTCCGGGGATTATTTCCAATCCGGGAAACTGTGTCTTTAGCTGTGGAATAACGTTGGTGCGCATATCGGCCAGAATGTTTTCGACATCAACTTCGTCCTGGTAGACTTCGGCGCTTACCAATTGAAAGCGTTCGCGGTTAGTGCGTTTGATGACGGCATAACCTGTCGCGTATTCGGCTTTGGCAACCGTACTGAACGGCACGCTATCGCCGTTGGATAGCCGAATCGGCATACTTTGCAAATGATCCAGCGTGCGTGTGTCTTCTGGGGAAAGGCGTAGCATAACGCGAATTTCATTGCGTCCTTGGTAATAGCGCTGCACTTCTAACCCGAAAAAACCATGGCGCACCTGCTCGTTCAGACTGTGCATCGTCAAACCGTAGAACGCAGCTGCCGGTTTCAGTTTGAGATGCAGCTCAGGCTTACCGGCCTGCATCGAGCTTGTAACACTGTGTACACCGCGATAGGCAGTCAGCTTGTTTTTCAGCATTTCTCCGGCTGCACTTTGTTGCGCCGTGTCCGCTGCTATCAAGATCCATTCGATGGCTTTTGGCGGTTCATTGGAAGGTACACCAAGATTACGCGGCCAGAAGCTCTGAATAGTCAGCGTCGTATCCGCCGGTAATGCGCCGAAACGCGCCCGCCATTCCTTTTTTATACTATCAACCTGGCTGCGGATACGCTCGTCCACCGCCAGCTCAAGATTGACGAATCCCCGGTTATCATTGCTTAATGTCAGAATATGGCGGATGCTATCACCGTCCGGGGTTGATGAACCGGCATAAAAAGCCGCATTGAGTTCCGCGCGGATTTCGTTGGCGATGCGCTCCAGCCGTAAAATCTGTCGATCGACTTCGTCAAACGCCGTTCCGGCTGGAAACTTGAGCTCGGCATGTAGATAATAATCGTCTACCTGCATATCCATGACACTGGTTATACGGCCGGATATCACCAGCGCAGCGGCGAGCAGCAGTAATGCCGTAAATCCTGCAATCGTGATATAACGCCAACGTAGCGCACTACGCAGCATTCGGACATACACACGGTCAATCAGCCAGCGCAGACCGCTATCTGTCCGCTGCTGCAACGATACGAACCAGGTTGATTTTTTGTCTGGGCGTTGATGCGGTGCGCCTGCCATTGCAACATGTTGTCGACCTGTGTTTCCCGCCAGATGCGCGGGCAGAATCAACAGCGCTTCAATCATGGAAAATACCAGCGTCAGCATGACTACCGCTGAGATATTGTAGAGCAGATGTCCGGTCAATCCCGGTAGAAACAGGCCCGGTGCAAATGCGACCATAGTGGATAACACCATCAACACAATCAGCGGTCCCATTTCTCGTATTCCGCTGATCGCGCCGGATAATCCGGGATTGCCGAGTTGTTGATGGGTATGAATATGTTCGCCGACAATAATCGCATCGTCGACGACTACGCCCAGAATCAGAATCAACGCGGCAATGGTATAGGTGTTCAGTGAAATGTCCAGCACCGGCATCAACCAGAATGTGCCACAAATAGCAATCAGAATGCCGCAACTGACCCATAATGCAATCCGCAAATGTAAGGTCAAGAGCAGAATCAAGAATACCAGCATAAAACCGACAATCGCATTACTTGTCAGCATAGTCATGTTCTGATCGTAATATTTGGACCAGTCATCCCAGGTTATGACTTCAACACCGGCCGGCAGCTCGGACCGGAAGGCATCGACTACCTCATGCACAGCATTAACGGTTGCACCCACCTGATTTTTTGGCCAGACGATAACTTCCATCGCCGGCATACCGTTCGACCTAACCAGCTTATCCTGCTCGCGCAGCGTTTCTGAAATTCGCGCGATATCACCGAGTTTCAGTTGCGTGCCCTTATGGCCGGAGCGCAGCATAATGGCGGCAAAATCATCCGCCGTCATCGCCTGCTCCTGGCTTCTGATCAAAAACCTGCCGTCGAGACTCTTCAATTCACCCGCCGGTATGTCTTTGGATGCCATACGAATTGTATCGGCGATTTCATCGAAGCTGAGCGCATAGCGCCGTAAATCCGACTCGGCAATGTCAATCGAGACCTCGTAAGGTATTTTCGGGAAGGACAGCATAGGGCCCACTTCCGGGTGCGTACTCAACCGGGCTTGCAACCGATCGCGGTAATGCTGCAGGGTGCGGGTATCGACCGCCATACCACGCACCACGACAATAATCGCCTGTACACCCGTTTTCAGCTCCTTGATTTCGAATTTATCGATGCCCTGCGGGAAAACCGTAACTGCTTCCATGCGCGCCTGCAACTCCGCCCGGAAACGAGTTGCGCCGACAGCCGGGTCGAAATCCACGGTAACGTGGCAAAATGCCTGTTCGACTATGGTATAAATATGCCTGATACCTGTCAGATCGTGCAATGCTTCTTCAACCGGAATGCAGACCGCCTGTTCGACCTCACCGGGCCCGGCACCATCGTATACGGTATTGATCATAAACTGATACTGCGGCTCGGGTGGATACACGTAACGTTTTGCGCCGAACAATCCCACGATCCCGCCAACGATAATCAGCACCATCAATAAATTGGCCGCAACCGGATTCCTGGCAAACCAGATAATGAAATTCACGGTGTATTGCCGCCAGCCGCTTGATGTGCGCGGCTTGATAATTCTGGCGTCACCGCCATGCCGTCAATGGGATGCAGTAAACCGGAGACCAGTATCCGTTCACCGTCTTTGAGTCCCGACTGAATCATCACCTGTCCGCGCTCGCGTTTGAGAATCTGGACGGTACGCAGACGCAGACGGTTGTCCTGGTCCACAACAGCCACCTGATCGTCCCCGAATACCGCACTGTCCGGCAAAACCGCCAGTCGATCGAACCGGCGTCCCTGTATCAATGCTGTGACAAACAGTCCGAGCGGCAGCTCAACTGAATTGGACGAATCGGATTGCCGTTTGAACGGGTCGGTAATTTGCGCCACCAGGATGACCATACCGGTGTTGCGATCAACCATGCCTTCACTGCGAATGAGCTTGGCGTGCCAGATCTGTTGTTTTCCCAGATAATCTGCGTCCAATAACACATGCGGGAGTATTGTCTGATTGCTCTTCCGGTAACTGTCATCCACCGTTATTGTTGCGGTCTTGGCGTTCGGCAAATCAATAAACGCCAAGTCGCGCACGCTGACCGGCAAGCGGATTTCTGCGCGGTCACTGTTGTAAATCACGCCGAGCACACTGTTTTGCGAGACGACCTGGCCGATACCGACACTTTTGCCACGCACGCGCCCATCAAACGGTGCGCGAATCTGCGTCCGTTGTTTCAACCGTTTAGCGTGTTCCAGACTTTTTTTCGTAGCGGCCAGTTTGGCGCGCATTTCGGCCAGTTGCGGTATGCGCTGATTGAGCGGACTGGGATCACCCTGTCCCAGTT
This sequence comes from Nitrosomonas sp., assembly GCA_020446045.1. Classification (GTDB taxonomy): domain Bacteria; phylum Pseudomonadota; class Gammaproteobacteria; order Burkholderiales; family Nitrosomonadaceae; genus Nitrosomonas. The sequence continues at coordinate 9,072 of JAGRFM010000006.1, read as the reverse complement.
GCGCCCATTCATCGCGCGCCTGTATGGCCTCCGCTTCTTCACGGGCGAGTAAGTGATGCGCTTCCTTAACCTGTGCCTGTGCCTGTGCGATTTGCAAATCGTAATCTGCCGGATCGATGGTTGCCAGCACGTCATCTTTTCGGAAAAAACTGCCGCTGACGAAAGCCGGTGACAAATCGATAATCCGGCCTGCGACTTCCGTCACCAGATCAATTTCCGTATGCGCGGTGATCTGCCCCTGTGAACGTACATGCAAACGCTTCGATTGCATATCGACATAGGCGACCTGAACGATCGGCGGCGTGAACGCCGTATCCTGTTGATCGCTGTGCGGTGGAAACTTAATCAGTAGCGAGGATACCAGTCCAGTAATCAGGACAGTCAGTATCGCAATGACAATCTGGCGGTGTTTCTTCAATGGCTTCTATTAATTAATGACACTGTGTAAAAAAATGACGTTAAACGCTACCGCCCAATGCAAGATAAAGATTGATCCGGTTATTCAGCAATTGCCGTTTGACGGCAAGGTGTGCGCTTTGCGCATTGAATGTACTGCGATAGCTGTCAAGCAACGTCAGAATCTGGATGAACCCATGACGATAGGAATACAGCGCAAGCTCCTGACTGGCTTCAGTCTGACGTACCGCTTCACGCAATACCCGTTCCTGTTCACGCAACCATTCTTCGGCAGCCAGCGCCTGTTCGACTTCACGAAACGCGTTCAATGCAACGGATTGATAGCGATTCAGCGCTTCTTCAACACGCGCGGCGTTTAAGTGAATATTGCCGCGGATACGGCCACCGGTAAATAAAGGCTGTGCCATACCGGCAAATACGTTCCAGGCAACGGCGCGCGGATCGATCAGTTCCGTTAGTGCCGTATCGCGCGTACCGCCTGCCGCAGTCAGGGTAATGCGTGGCAACAGTAGTTTTTGTGTGCTTTGCAAACGTGCGTCTGCGGCACGCAGACGTGTAAATGCGGCGATCAGGTCGGGACGCCGGGTCAGTAATTCTGACGGCAGACCGGCCGCCAAAGTCGGCAGCGGCTCCGGTAGTGTCCCGGGCTGCCTGTTGATCTCCAGAATACTGCTTAACGATCCGTCAGGATAACGACCCAGCAGGGTTTCCAGTTGGCGGGTGACCAGTTGGACACGGTTCTCGGCCTGAACCTGCTGAGACTTCGCATTCGCCAGATCAGTCAATGCCAACCGTACATCAAGCCCGCGCGCCAGTCCATGATCAAAACGGCCTTGCACCAGATCAGCTATGATGCTGCGATCCGCAACCGACCGTGTGGCCACATGCTTTTGAAGCACCGCTTCTTGCAAAGCAAAGTAGTTTTGTGCGATGCGCGCCGCCAGGGAGAGTTGCGCCGCCTGATAATCGAAATGGGCTGCTTCTGCTTCTTCAGCGGCTGCCTGCCTGAAATCGCGGATACGCCCCCAGACATCAATTTCCCAACTCAGATTGAACAGCGCTTCAAATACGCTGAATTGCGCAGAACCGAAACCCGCACTGCGTATCTGGCTGTATTGATACCCCGGCGCAAACGATAACTGCGGCCATAGCCCAGAACCGTCGATACGCGCTTGTGCAATCGCGGCTTCTACCCGTGTCGCGGTAGATCTGAGATCGAAATTATCCGTCAGTGCCTCATCCACCAACTTCGACAATACCGGGTCCCCAAATGACGCAACCCAGCTTTGATCGGCAAGCTGGTCGAAATCGACTGAAACGCGCCATGTTTGCGGAAGCTGTAAATGCAATTCCGTAGGCTGTCTTTCGGGCGGATTGATACATCCGCTGACAGTAAAAAATACGCATGACAGCACTACTGCCTTGATGATCCCGGACATATCGCCTATTTCTGGTAGTGATGCAAAGTGTTACGCAATACCATCAACCGCTGTTCGCGCAATAACGCAACGCTTTGCCAGGTAACGGCCTGAGCCTTTTGAACGCGGCGTTTTCTCAACCAGATAAGAATCCCCGTTACCGATAACATAACGACAATCAAACCGGTTATACAGACAAAGATGCGATAGGGCAGACCGAAAACATTACCCATGTGAAGTGCGTAGAGCCAACTGGTGACCGTATTGCCATTGTACTGTCCAGTGGGTAACAGCAGCAGCTTGAAAGCACCGGTGTCGGCATCGAAAAAAACGCTCGTTCCGCCTCGCCTGTCCTGAATATCGCGCGAACTGCGTACACTATATTGATAAACATTGCGCTCACGGATGAGCCACATTGCCACGGGCCGGTCAATTTCAAACCGGTGCTGCTCGGCCTGTTTGTTCATCCAGTATCGACCGACCGCCTGTGCCTGACGCCAGTTCAGGCGCGGTTCACGCGACTTCGCATCTTGCCGGGTATCTTTTAATGCATCTTCCTGTTTGGGCAATTCGGTCCATGGCGCTTTGTATTCAAATACGGTACGCGTCGTCCAGGTGTAAACCGTATCCCACAGATTCATGTACACACTGGACCAGGCGAAAATCAGCAATATCGGCCACAGCCATAGCCCGCTGGCGCGATGCAAATCGAAATTCAGTTTTGTGGAACTCGACCGCCAACGGATTTTCCAGGCCGGTTTCCAGCGTTGCCACCCGTTCAGCATGCTCCCGGTTCTCGCCTCTGTTTTATTCACAACGGCGTCCTTGGCGCGCTTTACGCGCTGCGGCAATGACAGATAAAACCCGACGAGACAGTCAATCGTCCAGATCAGCGCGCAAATACCCAACACCCACATTCCGAACGTACCCAATGCCAGCGACGTATGCAGCCGGTACACGAAAGACAGGATATTACGCCAACTATCGGTTAATGCACCGAACTGCCGATGATCCAACACTTTGCCGGTGTATGGGTTTAAAAAAACCTGGTTGAACGACAGTTCATGCCCAGGACGGGGGCTGACGAATACCAGCGTAGCTTCCTGGTTGGCTTCCAGCACTACCGAATCCACGCGCGCACTGGGTATCTGTTGCCGCGCCCGTTCCGCGAGTGTGGCGATATCCAGTATGTGACCATTAGTCTGTTCGGTATAAAACTGCGGATTGATCTGCCGCTCAAGTTCCGGGTAAAACGCGAGTAAGCTGCCCGTCAATCCAGCCAGAATCAGAAAACCAGCCATCGCCAATCCCGCCCAGCGGTGCAGACAGACCCAGAACGGCCGTTTAAAAATGATCATATGCTATCGTCAAAATCGATTCCGTGTTCAGCGGGCGCCATTTAAGCCATTTAGGGCAATCAACATCCGCGTTTTTTATCTGTTGTATTAAATAAGACGAATGGAAGACTCAAAACCGGACATCAATTTACAATTTTTTTAAATCTTGACATCCGGTGGCACTACAAATGTACGTTGGAATAAACACATCCGTTAATCAACAGTTACATCGCAAAATGAATCGATCCGACAAACATGCGTGGGATACCGACATTGATAGAATTCCGGTCACCCAGCGTGCCGCCAAAAAGGGTACTGTCAGCCAGATTGTACGCATTGAGCTGCAGGCTCAGGCGTGATTTTAACAGCTTGGGTCGATAGCGCACCATGGCGTCGACACGCGCCTGCGATGGCAGAATGAAGGTATTCGCCGGATCGCCCGGACGCTTGTCCTGTACGAAAACACCGGCGCCGAAACTGAGACCGTGCAGCGGCTCAATCGGCACATCATAACGCGCCCATACACTTCCCGAGTGCTTGGGTACGTTCCACAGCCGGTTGCCCTTGTTATCGCCTTCCAGCACCTCGGCGTCGGTATAGGCATAGGTCAGAATCAGGCTCAGTCCATCGGTGACCTGCCCCGAAACATCTACTTCCACGCCCTGACTGCGCGCTTCGCCGACCGCAACTGAAAAGGGTTGTCCAGGAACGCTCACTGCGAGGTTTTTCCTGGTCAGATGATAATACGCCACGTTGGAATTCAGCCGGCCGCCAAACAGCGTAGTCTTGAATCCGCCCTCGAACTGCTCGCCGATTTGCGGTTTGAGCACGTTACCGTCAATACCGAAGGCCCTATTGGCCGAACCCAGCGATTGCACGTAGTTGCCGTAAAACGACAGCCACTCCCATGGCTGATACACAATCCCCGCGCGCGGGCTGAAGCGTGCGTTATTGACTTTCCGCGCCGCCGCTTCGGCATCGGCCAGCGATTGATCTTCACCAAAAGCCAGGCCTACCGCATTCGTAGCCCAGTCATATCGTCCGCCGCCCATCAGATGCAGCTTGTTAAACAGCGTGATTTGATCCTGAAAAAACACGCCGTTCCACTCGTTCGTCTGATCGATGAAAAAATTTCTGGGCAATGATCCCAGATTCTCACGGCTGTACTGCGGACGGAATATATTGATCGGGCTGGCATCGACCGAAATTGATTTAACCCCGGTGAAAGCTCCGTAGTACTCCCATCCCGCCAGCACGTTATGCTCAATGCCGTAGGTATTGAAACGGCCCGTGACGTCAACCGTACCCTGATAGGCATCGCCGGAGGAAACGCCTCTATAGTACCCCCGTTGCAACACGCCCGTTATTTCATTAAGATCGAACCCAGTCGTTTGAGGATCGTCAATATCCCTGCGAAAATAACTGAAGCGCGCCCGCGTACGCCAATCGTCGTTAAACGCATGCGTTAATGTCGCGGCGGTATTGTAGATGTTTTCATGCGTTTTATCCGCCGGCTCACCCAGGAAGCGCGATCGCGGCACCCTGGCTGGACGGTTTCCGAGCGCGACAATACCAAAATCTTCACGCGTTTCGAGATCCTTATACGTAAAATCCACATCGAACTGGGTGCTCGGCGCAATTTTCCAGGTCACCGACGGTGCGACGAAAATCCGGTCGGTAAAACCGAAATCGCGGAATGAATTCTGGTTGAGGTACTCGAAATTCAGGCGGTACAGTAGCGTGCCGCTTTCGTTGATTGCACCGGTGGCGTCAGCCAGTGTCTGGAACTGGCCGTATGAGCCGAATTGCTGGTTTAACGCGTAATAGCGTTCCGCCTGCGGCCGCTTGGTAACCAGATTGATCATACCGCCCGGCTCGATCCGGCCGTATAAATTTGTCGTGGCGCCTTTCAACACTTCCACCCGCGCGATGTTGGCCAATGAAAATCTTGTAGCGAGTGGAAATCTGAATCCGTCACGAAAACTGGCAAAACCCGTCTCAAAACCCCGAATCATGAATGACTGGCTCATCCCCCCGAAAGTAAACCCGGGAGAAACACCGCTGACATTTTTGACTGCATCTTCGATCTGAATGGCTTGTTGATCTTCTAATACCGCCTGCGGAATGACTTGAACGGAAGCCGGCGTGATCATCAGCGGCAAATCGACTCTGGTCGCGGTTGACGCATTGGTGCGCGTATAACTCGGATTGCCCGGCGCGTCCGGGTCCATGAAGCCGGTGACTTTCACCTCGGGCAGTTTGACGGTATCGTTGTTCCTACTGATGTCTGACGATGCGATCAGCGTGTATTGACCCGGCGCGCTTTCAACGGCAGAAAGCCCGCTGCCCTTGAGTAATTGCATCATCGCCTGTTCCGCGGTGTATCTGCCATTGATCACGGGCGCCTGTTTGTTTGCGATCAGGCTCGCATCAGCGCCAATCAAAATGCCTGTTTGTTCGGCCAATTGCGTAATCGCTTGATCAAGCGGTTGCGCGTCTATATAAATATCTACCCCCGGTTGCGTTGTCTGCGCATTTGCATGCGTTACCATTATGATCCAAAGAGACAGTATGCAACCGAATAACATACTAATATTGCGTAAGGCCATTATCGTTTTTATCAACATTTTTGTTCCCGTTGTTGTGTTATAGATCTTTTAATACCTATGACACGCGAGCCGGAAAATCGGGTAGTCCCGAAAGCAATATTTTTTGAAAATTTTTTACGGCTGTAAAAAAAATGCCTGCCTCACAAAAGAATTTTGCAGGACAGGCATGTGCAGCAGAAGGTCAGAGGAGTCTCAGAGAGAGTTCATTTGAAGCATGTTATGAAAATTCATGGCTTACAGTGGCTTATCGATCCGGACAAACCATCCGCCGTAGCGGGTGATTCTGACCGGCAGTGCATTTTTTAGGATATTCAGTGCCGCTTCTGGATCATCGATCGGCAAAACGCCGGTAAAATGCAGTTGCGCGGCCTGGTCGTTCACGCTCAGATAACCACTTCGATAGCGTGCCAAGTCACTGATGACCGTATCAAGCGGCGTGTTCTGGTAAATCAGCCGTTGCTGCGTCCAGCTTGCAGCAAAATCCGGCGCTGTTTCCGGCTGTTGCAGTCCATTGCTGTCGAAACGAATGCTTTGACCGGCTTGAAGGGTAACGGATTGATGCGGTTTGGAACGATTTGTAACGGTTACTTGCGATTCGATTACTGTGACAATACTGTCTTTGTCAGTTTGTTCGACGATGTAACGCGTTCCCAAGGCCCGCGCCTTCCCTTCACGGGTTTCAATAATAAACGGCGGTCGATTGATTGAAGAGTCGGGCGCTACATCTGCAAGTATGCGGCCACGGTATAGCACGATACGCCGTTGCCGGGAATCGAATGTAATATCCACCGCGCTGTTACTATCGAGCGTAACATGGCTGCCATCATTCAATGTGATGTGCCGGACTTCTCCGGTTCCGGTGCGTTCATCCGCCAGCCATACGGAAAACGGTAGTCCATATAGGCATCCAAGCAGCAAAACAATACCCAACAATGACTTGATAGCCGAATGGTTGCGGTGTTTTTTGGGAGTAATACTGTGCCAGAGCGTTTCAACTTGTGTGTATGCTTCCTGATGGCGCGAATCCTGAGCCAGCCAAGCCTCAAAATCCGCCTGTTGTTGAGGACTGACATGTTCGCCTGACATACAAACCGCCCATTCGGCAGCCTGTTCGCTTAGTGAAGGTGTATTTGTATCCGCCGCCTGAGCTGTTTCAGCCATGCAGCTCTGCCTTGAATTGATACAACCGCTGATGACAGTATGCCAGCGCCTTAACGAGATATTGTTTGACACGGCTTTCTGAAACATTCATGACCCCCGCAATTTCCGCATAGGTCATTCCGTCAACGCGCGACATCAGAAAAGCCTTCCGGGTGCGCTCGTCGAGTTCTCCCAAGAGTATGAACAGCACGCGCTCAAGCAACTGCCGGATGGCTGAAACATGTGCTGCATCTTGGCCGGATTGACCGGAAGCCAGCATTGCCATGCTATACAAGGTTTCTTCTTCAACACGGTATTTACGATTCAAATTAATCATCAACCGGTTGGCCGTTACCAGCAGATAAGCACGCGGTTCTTTCAAAACGGGCAAGTCTGGCTGAGACAATAACCGGACAAATGTATCTTGCGACACATCGGCGGCATGATGCGGGCACGCCATTTTTTTCTTGAGCCACGCAGTCAACCAACCGTGATGTGCGCGGTACAACGCGTCGATAATAACAGAGCCATTATCTGCAGCAGATGACATTATGGGTGTGCTTCCTCTGATTCTACTGAAGAGGAAAAATTATTTACAATAGTATGACCGCCGGAGATAACCAAATCTGGGTACTCTAGTAACTTGAATCTTTCAAAAGGGTTGCCGCGTACAGCAATAATGTCGGCCGGAGCACCTTGCATCAATGTACCCAGTAGAGGTATGCCCATATTCTTTCCGGCTTCAGATGTTGCTGCCTTGAACACTTTCAATACATCCTGAAAATCAATTTCCATGCCACTAGTTAACAGAAGAATCAATTTCATTTCTTCTCCGTTGATTCCCCAGGGAACATTGTCATGTCCAATTTCACTACCGTAAATAAATTTTGAGTTAGATTGTTCTGCATGCTCGATAATGTGTGCGAGTGTATGAGCATTGGCATGAATACCCTTGCAAGAAGATAACGTATCTACTGTTGTTACAAAGACCACGCCTTGCGCAACAGCCCGATGCAACAAGTCTTCGCGTATAGGTGCGCAGGGAATATGTGCCCACTCATCAATGCCTGCATCCAGGGCCATCTCGACGCCGACATCTTCACTGACATGTGCCGTGACACGTGTATTTAGCGCGTGTGCCTTGTTAACAATTGCCTTAACGATGTCAAGGGGTAGTAGGGGCCATGGCGTCGGAGGAATTTCACCATGGCCATGAGCAGACATCCAAGGTGCGCCTTCCTCACCACCGGGTTCTAGTGCGACCTTAATAATTGTTGCGCCTCCCGCGACAAGATCCTCCACAGCTTGTTCTGCTTCAGGAATTGTCGCCACAGGTAAACCTATTCCCTGATATTTGCTATGCTGATCTGTTTCCTTATGGCCATGCCCAAAAATATTCAGCGGATAACCATCGTGCGGTTGAATGATTGGCCCTGAACTGAGCAGGCGTAATCTGCCATCGCCGCCCATAGGTTGATGCAAGGGACCACCAGTATCTCTTACTGTTGTCACGCCATGTTTTAAAACTGTTTCACTTGAAACATTCTGAAATGAAATATGTGCATGCGATTCAACAAAGCCAGGGAGAATTGTCGCGTTCCCCAAGTCAATCTTGTTTTTGCATTTGGTTTCAAGTTGATCAAGCGTTTCAAGTTGAACAATCTGATTTCCTTCAATTAATACAGCTGCGTTCTCATGCAGATTGAACCCATCAAATACGCGGTCAGCAATAAGTACCTGACAGTTTTTAGAATGTTTGTTTTTGTTTGATCCTGCCTGGGATTCTTTCTGCATTAAAAGATTAAAAGCAGATCCTATGATTAGAGTTGAAACAAGACTAATTGCAAGAGATACAATTTTAAGCTCCCGATGTCCGTATTGATCTAACATTAGATATATTCCTTAAACAATTTTGTTTTTATAATATTTTTTGTGGAAGTTGCTTTTCTAAAACGCTGATTGTTGTTATAGGCTTAGATAGTTACCTATCTAATTTATACGTTATGAAACTGAATTCAAGAAAAATAAAATTGGCATTTAGGTGAAACAGCCCGAATATATTCCACAGTGTTAACTTTAGGCGCAGTGTATAGCCGAAATGTGGCTTTGTGAATGTGGCAAAATGTCGCACACACTGTTTTTCTTTCAAGC
>JAGRFM010000057.1 GCA_020446045.1 Nitrosomonas sp. | reverse complement strand
TCAGTCCAATCAACCGATCTGCCTGACGCAACAGCATGACGCCTCCATCAGAGGTGATGTCCCCACCTTCAAAATTCACTTCAACCACACGCTTTTTTACAGCTGGAAAATTAAACGATCTTTGGGTACAATCTGTCACTGGCAATTCCTTTCTTTTATTCGGTGTAGATAACTGAATTATAAAAGATTTAACAGGAATTGCCTCCTCATTTCATGCAATATTCGGGTTAGGCGATCCGGTACAAGTCTATATGATCCATGCCGATCACCTGAACGCGCCGCGCGTGATCGTCGATTCAGCCAACACGGTGGTTTGGAGCTGCAAAATCAGAATGCGTTCGGCGATAGTCAGTCCAGTTAAGGCCCAGACGGCAACCTAAAACATTCACCTACAATCTCCGTTTTGCCAGGCAGTATTTTGATACCGAAACAGGGCTGCATTACAATTATTTCAGAGATTACGATCCGCAAAGTGGGCGGTATTTGTCATCCTACCCAATTGATCTGGCGGGTGGGTTGAATACTTATGGGTATGCAAATGAAAATCCACTGAGTTATACCGATCCTTTAGGACTGTCTTTACATCGGTTGATGCCATTGTGTAGCGAATCCAGACTTCTGCCTCGCAGTTATGGGTCAAATGGCACAGAATACCGCAAAGATTTTAGGGAATGCCTGTCTGGAAGAAGCGACCCAGAATCTGACCGACACTGTTGAGAATATATTCTCAGCAGTGATGTTTCTTTTGCCTGTCCACTCTTGGGTCTTTTATACTTAAAAAATGATGAATGATTGAAGGCGTTGGTTTGTTTGTCTATCATTTGAAATCAAAATGACAAACCCAACTCCTCAACTAATTTCTATTTTCAAGTATTTTTAAGCCCGATTGCCCTGTATTTGGATGCCAGCCCTATTGATGGATCCCGTTATGGAATTATTACTGGTGGTGGTTTGCCACCATCTCCTGTATCTGGAAATGTGATCGTCACCAATCCTGCAACAGGCACTGATATAACAGTAGCTTTTGTGATCGGTGCTGAAACCGATTCGGCACTTGAAGCCAAAGCACCGACACCAACTGCAGCTAACGTAAAAGCACGTGCTTATTGGTATTTACAGCAATGATGAATGCGAATTTTAGAATAAGCAGAGGCCTGACGTTGATGAATTGATGGTAACAATATCCATATTGGGAATTTTATTAGCGGTTGGCGTGCCATCATTCAACAATTATGACAAGCAATCGCTTAAACAGTTATGTCATTTAAATGCTATCAAACTTTTCTCTGGCACGTTCCGAGGCGATCAAAAGAAATGGTAGAGTGGTAGTCTGCACAAGTTCGGATGGATCAAGCTGTACTAATTCGGGTAATTGGAACCAGGGTTGGATTATTTTCTCCGATCTTGATAATGACGCCAGCAGAGATGGCGGAGAAGATCTCATACATGCCATGCCTTCATTACAGACCGGATACAGTTTCTCTGGCAATGCAAATGTCAGCAACTACATTTCTTTTGATTCGCAAGGCATGACAATACTTACTAGTGGCGCCATGCAATCCGGTACAATTGTACTTTGTCCTGCAGCGCCTGCTGCAGGAGGTATGGGACGGCAATTGATTTTGAGCAGCAGCGGCAGGGCAAGAATAGAAAAAATCACCTCATGCTCATAACCCCGGCTGGGATAACAACTCCTGACCGACTATATACTTTGAGTGTTAATCTCTAACCTCTTGTTCAATTTCTTCAGCGCTGACATGTCTAACGTCCTTCCCTTTAACCATATAAACAACGTATTCAGACATGTTTTTAGCGTGATCACCGATACGTTCAATTGCCTTTGCAACGAATAGAATCTCCAGTGAAGTGGATATCTTACGTGGATCTTCCATCATAAATGTTATCAATTGACGCATAATAGACTTAAATTCTTCGTCAACAAATTCATCCTGGCGTACAATTTGTGCGGCTGAATTTGGATCAAGTCGCGCAAAGGAATCGAGTGCTTTTTTAACCATATCCATTGCAATACTGGCCACATGTTTAATTTCCTTGAAACGTGGCGTTTGCAATCTGTCTTTTGCATAAATCAATTTAGACATCCGTGCTATTTTTTGCGCCTCATCACCAATACGTTCTAAATCCGTGATTGTCTTGATGATCATAATGATCAACCGCAAATCACTCGCTGTCGGTTGCCTTCGAACGATAATTTGGCTACAGATTTCATCAATGGATACTTCCATTGCATTGACACGATGATCATATTCAATCACCTGATCAATTAATTCTTCATTTCCAGTGGTCAATGCTTCCATAGCGCGTTCGATTTGCTCTTCGACAAAGCCACCCATTTGTAAAACACGTGTGCGTGCTTCTTCAAGATCAGCGTCAAATTGCTTGGAAATGTGTTCTTTATTTACCATAGGATACCTTGTTAGATTCAAAAAATAAGGTAGTCATTTTCACAAGTTCGATATTTAATTCGAAAAGGTTTTTACACCTTCATCGGTTCCTAATAACAAAATATCAGCCGCACGGCGCGCAAAAAGTCCATTCGTTACAACACCCGTAATTTGATTTAAAGTTGTTTCCAGCTCTACCGGATTTAAAATCTGTAGCCCGTGTACATCCAAAATAACATTCCCATTGTCTGTAATGAAACCCTGACGTAATGCAGGCTGGCCACCTAACAACGTAATTTCACGCGCAACATAACTGCGAGCCATTGGAATTACTTCAATTGGTAAAGGGAAATTGCCCAAGATATTGACAAGTTTTGATTGATCTGTAATGCAAATAAATTTTTTCGCAACCGCAGCGACAATTTTTTCTCTCGTCAGCGCTCCACCACCACCTTTGGTCATGTGCATATGTTCAGTGATTTCATCCGCACCATCAACATAAACAGGAAGATCGTCAACTTCGTTGAGATCAATGACTTCTATTCCATGCGATTGAAGCCGTTTTGCGGTAGTATCCGAACTGGCTACAGCGCCATCTATTTTATGTTTGATTTTGGCTAATTCATCAATAAAATAATTTGCAGTTGATCCGGTTCCTACACCAATAATGCGACCCACCGGCACATAATCGATCGCAGCAATAGCAACGGCTTTCTTTTGTTCATCTTGTGTCATTTGTTTATTATTACCAACTAAAATTAAAAATAATACACTGGAATCATTATAATGTTTATGTTTTGCAATTGTACAATTTTATGGCAACAATTAAGCCTCTACCTGAGTTATTAATCAATCAGATTGCCGCTGGTGAAGTCGTAGAACGCCCAGCATCTGCTCTCAAAGAAATCCTCGAAAACTGTATCGATGCCAAAGCATCTAAAATCAACGTACAACTTTTAAACGGTGGCATCAAGCAGATGCGTATAACGGATAATGGTGTTGGCATTTCAAAAGATGATTTGATTCCCGCATTAACGCGGCATAGTACAAGTAAAATCAACACACTGGAGGATTTGCAAAATATCATAAGTCTGGGTTTCCGTGGTGAAGCGCTAGCCAGTATTTCAGCCATTTCTACTTTGACACTGATTAGCCAGACAGCAGATCAGCATCATGCTTGGCAAGTTCAGGTTAACGGTAAATCCATTACCCCTCCCCTACCAGCTTCACCGATCACGGGAACAGTAGTTGATGCGCGCGATTTGTATGCCAATATTCCTGCAAGACGAAAATTTCTTAAAACAGATAATACAGAATACGCGCATTGCGAAGAAGTATTCAAACGCATGGCGCTGGTACAACCAAATATAGAATTCACACTACAGCATAACGAAAAACTTCGCCATCACTATCGTTCCAGTGATGTTTCAGAACGAATCAAGTCGGTTTTGGGCAATGAATTTATAAAGTCAGTTTCGTTTATTGAAGAGGAGGCAGCTGGAATAAAGCTTAAAGGTGTCGTTGCTTTGCCTGCATATTCACGTTCATCACGCGATATGCAGTATTTTTTCGTCAACAACCGTTTTGTACGTGACAAGCTAATAACACATGCAATACGGGAAGCCTATCGTGATGTATTGCATTTGGACCGTTTTCCAGGTTTTGTGCTTTTCTTGGAAATTAATCCTGCTGATGTTGATGTCAATGTTCATCCGACAAAAATGGAAATTCGTTTCCGTGATCCACGTGCAATGCATCAATTCATTTTTCATACTGTCAATAAATCCTTGGCCAAACCTTCAAAAACAATACAGGCTGACATGACAGATACCATTGTCACCAAAACGATCCCGTCTTACCCTCAACATCGCCCCGTTAAACCAGGCAAAATTGCACAGTCAATGGAGTATTATCAGTCGCTGTTCTCTGCGGAAGATGATCGGAATATTACTCAAACGGAAACTGAATATACACCACAGACAGATTCCACTGATAATATCGCATACGGTTCAAATAAAGCGCCACACGAACAAACCCATGAAATCACCGCACAGCAACCATTTACCCCAGAAAAACAACAAAATTTCCCGCCACTGGGTTTTGCAGTAGGTCAATTACACGGTGTTTATATTTTGGCACAGAATGCTAACGGGTTGATTATCGTCGATATGCATGCGGCGCATGAACGTATCATGTATGAAAAATTAAAAACTGCCATGGCTAATCAGGCTTTAGCAATGCAGCAATTGCTAATTCCGTTAACCATAAACACAGATCGTACCGACATTGTTTTTGTTGAGGAAAATCAAGAAGTATTCGGACAACTTGGCTTCGATTTGGCTGCGCTTTCACCAACGACGCTGGCAATTCGTGCCGTACCAGCCATACTTGATCAAGCTGACTGGATAAAATTGTTACTGAATCTACTCACAGAAATGCAAAACTTCGGTACCAGTCAGCTTTTAACGGCTAAACGTAACGAGGTTCTGGCGACAATGGCCTGCCACGGTGCAGTTCGTGCAAACCGATATCTAACGATTGAAGAAATGAATGCATTATTGCGCGACATGGAAGCAACCGAACGCGCCGACCAATGCAACCATGGCCGGCCAACCTGGTATGAAATGAGCATGGTCAGCTTAGATAAATTATTCATGCGTGGAAAATAAACCCTGGTTTCCCATTAAGATATTGGGGAATCCAGGATTAGCTTCCAGAATTATTAGATTGCATTATGCAGTTGTAAAAATCAAATAAACTCAATTCCCGTATTGGACAAACCAACCAGGTTGATATTTGCTGCATTCAGGCCAGTTTCAGCTGCGAATACGCTTAATTCACCGATTGTCATTTCGTTATTATTCAGAATATCTATAAACTTTTGTGCCTGCTGTGTTGTTGGCGAAGTTCCGACAACATTAATCCAAAGCAGCGTTACAATTTCCTGAGGTGTGTTTGCTCCTCTCGCAGCAATAGCCAATTCAGCCAAATCTTCATATGACATACCATCATTTTTAAAATCCAGCCCAATACCCACTGCTTTTTTATTTGTAACTGCCGCCCGCCCGAAAACAGCACCCAATAGTTTTGCAACTTCTCCAGCGCTGGTATCCAAATCGTACGCGATACCGATATCTGAGAATTGCAAGCGTTCGATATTAATCAGTGTGTCAAATCCGTCATTACTGATATTATCTTCAACCTCAAAACCGTTTGTTGTTTTTATCACGGAGTAATTGGAAATTGGACCGGCAAATATGACTGTATCCGTATCCGCATCACCGTCAAAAGTATCGTCACCCTGTGATCCCTCAAATATATTTACACCACCATCCCCATTAAAGTGATCATCTGCAGCAGAACCAATCAAGTGAGCGGCACCTGCAACAAACAGCTCGACATTGGTAAATGTTCCCGATACAAATTCAGTTTCCGTAATAAAATCAATCTCCAAATCTGTCGTTGCATTATCGAAAATTGAATTCAGCGCCAGATCATCGGTTGAATTGGAGAAAGTTGCATCTGCTTCCAGCACATCCTGCGGTGTAAGTTGTATGCCTCCCGAAATTCTTGATTCCGAGCCTGAATTATCCTTCCAGACAGGCTGATCAAATTCAAGTTCTGCGGTATAGGTACCAGCGACCGTATCTATACGTATAATGCCGCCTAAGGCGCCGAAGTCCAATGTATCGATACCGTCACCACCGTCAATGTCCATATTGCCCAGTCCGATGACAAACTGGTCATCACCGTCACCGCCGTTAGCGCTGTCATTACCGTCAAGCACCAGTACATCGTTACCGCCTCGCCCTTCTAGCAGGTCGTCCCCGGCACCACCAGACAACATGTTATCAAAATCATCACCGCGAATCGTATCGTCACCGTCACCACCGATAATGTTCTCAATTCCGATCAACACGCTGTTTTCCTGCCCACCGGCAAATAATCTGAAAAAGGCGTTACCGCTGACCAGGTCGGCCTCAAGATGACCGAAGCTGGTACTTTCGACTTCACCCTGATTGGCGCCCGGTGCGGCAAAAGCCCAGGTGGCCGTATCAATACCGTCACCGCCGTCGATGACATCATTTCCTGAGCCACCATGCAACAAATCGTCACCATCGTCACCGAACAGATTATCATTTCCGGGGCCGCCATAAAGCGCATCCTGCCCATCCCGTCCATGAATGTCATCATTACCACCGCCACCGATAAACCGTTCGCCGATATGGCCGCCAAGCAGAATATCACTATGCTCATTTGATCCGATGAGTTCTTCAATACCGGTAACTGTGCCAGAAAACCAGTCACTGCCATCGAATGTATCGATGGTTCCGGCTAACAGATCGACATCAAGACCGGCAAAAATACTGCTTTGATTGGCTGAAAGTGTATCCCGATCCTCACCACCTTCAATTCTGACTTCTCCACTTCGGATAACAAAAAAATCATTGCCTTGATGACCCAGCGCCTGGACAAACTGGCTTGAACCAGAATCGATTTCGATACGGTCATCTCCTTCACCGCCGTCAGCAAGGCCCTCTTCTTTTATGATGATGGTGTCATCACCTTGTTCGCCATAAAGATTAAATGAAGGATTGTTGTCACCGCCATTATTGCCTCGAATGAAATCATTACCCCCCGCACCATAAACCGTAATCTCTCCCTTGTCACGTAATTCAAAATGATCGTCTTGATCACCCGCGAAATAAACGTCAAAATCCGTTACATTACCTGACGCGATGACAGAAGGCCCGGATTCATTCTGCAAGCTGCCTTCTGGTGTAGCCAGTTCTTCACCTTCAAGTGCATTAAATGCTCTGAGCGTGGAGCCGATAGAACCATCCAGCCGCACCAGCCAGCGCACATCGGGTGTTTCTGTTAAATAGAGCACATCAAAACCACCGCCACCATCGTAGTTGGCACCGCCAGTTCCAGCGTAAACAATATCATCACCACTGCCACCGCCGACAAACCTTCCTGCAAGTTGTCCATAAAGTGTGTCATTGCCAGCTCCGCCGTCAATTTCGATATACGTACCGGGTCCACCGTATAAGGTGTCATTAAAGTCTGAGCCGACAAAACGCTCGATATTCACGGCGGTATCAGTAGCTATCACAGTGTTGCCGTCTGCAGACATGCGTTCGATCTGGCCCGTTTCAGCAAAAATCCGTACCGGGCCGGATGCATCCTGGGAACGGGCTTTTGACCGGATGCCATCATTGATATATTCGCGCTGCAAAACATCGAAAAGATCAGACGCATAAGTCAGGGCATCAAAGTTGCCTTCACCGCCATCATAAAAATTGCTGACGCCTGCTATGGTTTGATCACCGGAAACCAGCGTATCATTTCCTTCACCACCATATAATGTGTCGTTACCCGGCCCGCCGATCAGAATATCCTGACTGGGGCCACCATCAAGCAAGTCGTTACCGGAACGACCATCAAGCACATCCCGGTCAGCGGAAGCAACCAGACGATTGTCCGCGGCATCACCAAACAGGAAAGCCTGACGGTCATCTTCGACAACAGCATTTTCAATTGAATCCAGCGTGGTAGTGTTGCCACCGCCGGCGAAGATAGTGCCACGTTCCATGTCGGCATCGATAGTCGGGTTTCCGCTCTCATTATTAATGGGGAACCGCCAAGTATCGTTGCCAGCACCACCGGAAAAAATGTCTTCGCCACCGCTGAAGACGAGCATGTCATCACCATTGCCACCATTGAGAAAATCGGCGGCAGGACTGCCGGACAACATATCATTGCCACCAAAAGCGTTAATCGTAATAGCGGTGGAACCGCCAAAAAGGAAATCTCTGTTCTCCGTGCCGTCCAGTACATTTTGTCCTACGAGCGCCCTGAACACGCTGTTTAGTAGTAATGAGGGCGTCAGACTAAAATCAGAAAAAACGAATAAATCAATATCTTTGGTTTCATCCACACCGTCGACAACTCTTTTGTCTGATGGATATAAGTGGTTGAATGTGATGGATTCACCATCGGCTGACTGAGAATAACCGTATTCCAGGAAACTGCCGCGGAAAATGGCAATATCGGCATCGCCACCACCATCCAGAAAATCGTTACCCGCACTGCCTACCAGGATATCAATGCCGTTTCCACCAATTAACGTATCATTGCCGTTCCCCCCATACAGCAGGTTATGGTCGCCAGTACCTGTTAACGGATCATCCAATGGTGTACCAATTCCAATGGAGCCGGTTTGTGCATTGCCAACCGGATTGACCACCTGTTGGTTCAGATCATCCAGCCAGTCGGATATGCCCAGATAGTCTTCAAACTGTCCTAACGGGTCAATTTCAAGAAATGCAGTATCGAAATCTTCCAGAATATTGTCAAAAATACCGGGGTTAGGTAACAGCTTGCTGATTTTATCGGAAACTGTATTGATCACACGGTTAATACCGAGCGTATCCATAATGTAGTTGATCACAGGCTCCACAGTCAGTTTAAACACAAACCCAATTGCATCCAGTACGCCTTCAATCGGTTTGAGTACTTTAGAGACAGCATTAAGCGGCCCCCGCAGGAAACCGAGCGATGAGGAAATATCGTCAAAGGCAATTCTGACGCTCAGTACCGGAAGGAAAGTTGCGCTAGGTACTGCGCCATCGAGTATTTGTGTTTTTTCTTTGATTTCCGCGAAAGTATCGTTAATAGCAGAAATCACCGCATTCGGCGGAGTAACAAGTGCATCGGCGCCTGCAGCGGCAGGCGCAGCCGGATCGCCATTTGGATCAAATTCATCGGCTTTATCCAGTGCGGTAATCAATTGATTGACGGCAACGATATTTTTAAGCAGTACCTGTTCTGTGCCGGCAAGTTTTATATCAAAAGACTCCAGTTTTTCCTGTGCCGCATCGAGCTTCTCTTCCAGCTTACTATCGTCGATTTTCTTGGCCAGTTGTTTGGCCTTGTCTCTGACTTTGTTGGATACATTCTGGACAGCATCAAGTATTTTATCCGCCACTTTAGCCAGGACTTTTAACGGCCCCGCCTTATCCATCAGCTTGAGCACAAGCTTTTGTTTGCTGATGGTATTGCTGAATTCGTCCGCTTTTTCTTGAACGGCGTCTATCGCGTCAATGGCCATTTCGACCTTATCGATTTTGTCATCGATATTCGCGATTAGCCCTCTAAGCTCATGAACATTATTATTCGTTTGTGTCAGATTGCTTCCATAGGATCGTAATTCCGGCCCCGCAGACATATTCTCTCCCTTTTTATTTTATTTTTTACCGTTTTTCCTACAACGCACTATAGCTTATTATTTGAATGCCATAACTATTTTTTCTTCCTTCCTGGTACTCTATCCGTTTCAAAGCAGTCAATAACATTGATTTCCTGAACTGTTGCAGACCATGGTGTTGCGTGAAGAAAATCGATGCTGCCTATTGGGAAAGTAAAAGCTGAAAAAGTGCGGACGCAACATCGTAAACAAGATACCACCTTTACCGTTGAGAGCAGTTCAAAAACCTTTCTCCAGATTCCCGCGATAAAAACTGCTGGATAAATCGTTGAGCGGAAGCGTTGTATTCAGGCTACTTTTCTCGCAGTAACGCGAGATCTTGTTCAACCGCTGTTTCGGTTGGTTGATTTCGGCTGTGATCTGTTGCGCTTGCCATACAGCTACTATCTGTTGTCCGATAATACGAAAATAATCAAGCCGGCACGCAACTAAAGCCTCTTTGGCAAGCTTTCTTGATCAAGAATCATCTTTTTCAAGATGAACAGAACACCTAAAGAATATGTGATCGAAGCACTGAAACGTTAAAAGCCCCCCCGCTTGGGGATCGACAAATCCTTTGAATACACCACCGACTAAAAGCCAATGGCGTATTCACCAATACTATACATTCCGGATGGCACAATGCTTATCCGGGCTCGTTTCCAAATACTCAGATTGAGCGGAATCTTCTCATTATGCTCATACCCAGCAAACCGATTCCGAATAAAGCAAGCGTAATGGGTTCAGGAACGGTACCGCCACCGCCACCTCCACCTTGGGTAATTTCTCCATATATAGCCAGTCCCCAAGTTCCATTAACACCTGCCACATCCCAGCTATCTATAACCGCACCGGTGGCTAGATCAAAATGTGAAACATGGCCACTAAAATCAGCACTCCAGAAAGTAGTGCCGTCAGGATCCAGATTCAGACCAAACCAGCTATTGTGTCCAGCAGAATCATACGTCATTATCTGATTACCGCTAGAATCAAGGAGTTCGATATCGCTACCATCGGCAACCAGGACTGAACCATTTGCCAGTATCCGCAATGCAAAAGCATTCTCAACCGCTGTCGAGAAATCACTCAGGATAGTATTGGTACTTAAATCAACCCGATGTACCTCGCCACCTTCTTGTGTGTAGTACATAGTCTTTTGATCCGCAGCCAGATCCATAAAATCGATACGCGTACCGGTTATAAATGATGATTGCAAAATACCTGTACTATCGAATTGCCTGATACCACCACCAACACTTCCAACAAAAACATCACCGGATGCGTTGATGACTACACTTTCGGGTGTACTGTAACCACCACCAAACGTACCTTGATTGACACCCAGATTATCAAATTTCTGTACCTGATTGTTGCTGAAACGCGTGACATAAAAATTACCAGAAGAATCAAAAGTTGATCCTGTAATAAAACTAGTTCCTACATTTAATGTCTGAACGAGCGTGCCTGTTGGTGTATATTCAAGAACAGTGCCAACGCCAGTCGAAACAAATACATTACCTTGCGTAAATGGCGCAGCCACAATCTTACTGTTGAATAAAAAGATCAATATGGCAAATAGAAAAAAATAGGTTGGTGCAACTTTTTTAAATGGCATAAATAAAATCTCCCCTTTTTTAAAATTGAACGTACTTCTTAAGATTTACTAGCAAGTCCGCCACATTATCAATTTTAACGTAACGCCACTCACTTAGTAATGAAGCATGATTCATGCCATATTTTCCAATATCTCCGTAATCAATTGTAATTAAAATGATAAAAACACGTATATTGCTGTCGTGCTTTTAGTGTCAAAAAGCATTCCAATTTAATTGTAAAATATTCCGACAGTTGCTCCTGATAACTTCTTTCTGAAAAATGACAGGAAACTTGATAGCATCAGAAGAGCCACATCATCAAAAAGGTCTGACAACATCTTGTATTACTACAAACAACTATCCATTTCGCTAGCATTTAACCTAAAATCCTCAGTTGGATGGTGTTTAGAGTGCGATATTGTTTCATTTTGGCAAGGCGCGATGAGGCGTAATAACGAGTTATTACAACGAATTGCAACACAGCAAAAATGAAAGAATAGCGTGCTATAAACATCATAGTGTAAGTGTAGCTCACCCTTAAGGTGCATAAGATATGACAGTGTATTTCTTTTGTTTCATGGCCTTAGTTGTTCTGGTAGCGATCAACTGAGGAATTTAGGTTTAAAATTCCAGCAACACGTTACTTTACGTCTAACGTACTGAATAATTATGAATTCTTGAGGTATGGCTGAACACTCGCGTCGGATAAGAATCTCAAGTTATGTGTAAAATATTTCGACAGTCACTCTTGATAACTTTTTTGAATCTATTAAGATCTCAATCAAGCAATGCGGAGCGGGACTAAATCGCACAAAACGGAGCATATCAGTAGTAACAAGCCCATCCCTATTTGAACTTATCCTCCGGTTTACAGCGTTTCTTTTATATATCAAATCTCAAGCGCCGCGATAATATTTGTTTGAGATCAGGAATGGTATTTTTATCTTGCAGATTTAGCGCTTTCAGTTGAGTTAATTTTTCCACCAACTCGATTCCTGCCGAGGTATTTGCTGCACCACCGGCGATAATATCGGGCTGGGTTTCAAAAGCGGTGATTACGCCTGCTACGGCATAGGGGTCGGAGGCGCATAATACTGTACAGCGCACCCACGGCGCGAGTTCTTCAACCGCGATCGAACCGTTGTAGGGTTCCAATGGAGAAGCACCCGCCTCGGCGACGAGTACATCAACCTGAGTATCGGCAATACGGTTTAACAACTGGCGCAGCAGCGGACGGAATTGCTCTGGATCGCATACCGTTGAAGGTAGCCCGATGTCCATAAAATCAAAAATATGATCGGCACCGGCATCGGCAAGCGACAAAGCGTCCCGATAGCGCCCCGCACCAGTCAGTTTGGCCCCGGCAACCTTCAAACCGGCCTGTTTGAGCAGACGGATGATTACGCGCGCCGAAGTGGTTTTGCCGGCGGACATCGAGGTGCCGATCATCAGTACGACAGGTATATTAAAAGTATTGGATTTTGCAGGAAGGACGTAATCAGCCATGCGGCGCTTTGTACTGGCACCAGAAACGACATGACCCTGATATGTTAATGACATGACGTTCGGCAAGTAATTGGAACGCGAGGTGATTTTTCCAAACAGCCCGGCGGAAGTCATCATATCGAAGCGGTTATCGGATGCCATAGCGCGCCAGTCGCCAACGGCTTCCAATGTCGCAGCACGCTGACCAAAAACGCCGATGACGTAGTCGCCTTCCGACACTTCCGCCATGCGGCCATTGGGCAATTCGATATGATGCAGGCAACCGCTGGTATCCAGAACCTGCCCGGCAATATAATCACCGGTTTCCCATTGTTCTCTGGGTAAATGCTTTACCTCAAAATCGCTTTGTTCGAGATCGCTGATCCGGGTTAGCGAACTGAAAATATACCGGTGTTTCATCTGCTGGATTTTCCTGGTTGATGTGATTCAGAATATTTCAAAAGATTGGTTTATTGTACGGCTTTGATCAGGTTAAAGTGGGAGAAAGCAACAATAATGCCAGCAACGCGCTGCGCTCAGGCAGTTTGTCGGGATCGATATGTTCATGGATGGCATGCGCACCATCACCCACCGCACCCAGTCCATCCAAAGTGGCGCTGTACAGACTGGTCGTGTTGCCATCCGATCCGCCACCTGCAGTTCCTTCTTCCAGTTTCAAATCCAGTTGCTGCGCAAGCTGAACGGCCATTTCCCACAGTTTGCGGTTGGCCGGTGTTTTTTCCAGCGGCGGACGACCGATTTTCCCTTCTATTTCAAGTATCACGCCAGGCGTGGTCGGTTTGATGCTGTGAATGGCCTGTTCAATATATTCGGCATCACGTTGCGTCAACACGCGCACATCGCTGACCGCAGTACTGTTTGGCGCGACAACGTTGGGGCGCAAACCGCCATCGATCATGCCGACGTTGACGGTAATTCCTTTCTCAACGTCGTTTAATTCAAACAGTTTTTGGATCACATGAGACAATTCCAAAATCGCGCTGGCGCCGCCTCCCGGATCCAAACCCGCATGCGCCGCTTTGCCTTTGATGGTTACGGTAAACCGGCCTATCCCTTTACGCGCGGTTTTTATCTGCCCTGCAGGACCTAGCGAAGGTTCTAAAACAAAACTGCGGTTGACCAATCGGGCGAGTCGGTGAATATGGCGGGATGATTCTTTGCTGCCGACTTCTTCATCCGAATTGATAAAGAGTATTGGAGTTACTTCAGGTTCCTGCTGAATGGCTTGCAACGCTTTGAGCACGAAAATGATTTGTGCGAGCCCGGTTTTCATGTCGTAAATCCCAGGCCCATGCAGCATGCCGTCTTTATACTCGAGCGGCATGTTATCGATCGTTCCGAGCGGCCAGACGGTATCGCAGTGACCGAGCAACAGCTGTATAGGCCTGTTTTTAAACCGTTTCACAGGGCTGGCGAATAAGTGTCCGCCAGATTGTTTACCTGATAATCGTATTACCCGGTAATTGAGTTTTACCAACTCCTGATTCAAGCAATCAAAAACGGCTTGTTGAGAAGCCGGAACATCCGAGGGCGATTCCAGATTGACCAGGTGACGGATAAAATCGACCATTTCTTCCTGGTGTTGCTGAAACCAGGCGAGCATTTCACGAGCGGTGGATTGCGGCATATTATTTCAGCGGCTAAAGCCTTTCGGAAATGGAAACGAGTAACTTTGCGTTATTTTGCCAAACCGGCCGGGATACAGATAAGCCAGCAACGGTGAGGCATGAATCAATTCCTGATCATCGCGCTCGGCAATCCGCAAGAATTCGTTATCCACCTGCGCAGCGGCAACTTCACCGATAATCAGGCTATTGCCGCCAATGTCGTCAATGATTTTTTCCAGACGACACTCAAGAAACAAATAGGCATCCTGGACAAATACTCCGTCAATTTTTTCTGCTTTAAAGATGGGCAAGGCTTTAAGCGCGGGTTTGGTGTCGTCAACTGATCTGGGATCTGCCGCGAGGCTGGTGATGACGATTTGTGAAGGCCGGGGATAGCTGACGGTAAATTCATGCCTGTCGCGGATATTCTGATAAGTCCGGTGATGCGGCGCGCAAACAAAACCAAAGTGATTGTTCCAGCTAAACGGCATCGCCATATGTTTAGGCGCCAAATCATAACTGTTTTCAGCATCCCGGCTGCCGATCAAGACCAGTGGGAAAACACTGAAAAAACGTTCCCAGATGGGTGAACTGACATCTAATTTTGTGGTGTTCAACGTTGTGATCCTGTTTTAGTTGATATGGATTAAATTTTCCGTTATCAGCGATTACTTAGCAAGCATTATAGATATTTGTACCAATCAAACCAAAATGATTATAATACTTGGGCTAATGGTTGTTTACATCGATGAACCTTTTCCTGTTTCGGCGGAATAAACGCAACACAATAAAGTTTTGTATCAAAGTTATTGTTTTAAACGCCAGCATGTGAGAATACTCACATTTTCCTCAGAATGATGGGCGTATAACTATTTTGTTGACTCATGTTTTAAACTTATTTAAAGGAAATTCATTATGGATTCAGGGAGCGATGATTTGTTTGATGATTCATCAAGTGGCAGCAACAAGCAATTTACGTTTACCATTGAGAATGGTGAAGTGGTCGCTTACTTTGAAGTTGAGAATGGCATAGTCGAACAGGAATCAATCGACCGTAACGATTTATTCGTGATCGACGGTGATCAAATCACATTGACAGAGCAGACTTCAAACGGCCCCGAGGTGACTGTTTTTTCCGATTCTGACGGAGATGGCTTTTATACGATAGTATTTGATTCGAATGACGATTCCGTTTCCAACGATGACAGCGGTGATGACGACTCGTCTGGCGGCGGTCACAAAGCCTACAAATTTGACATTGCGAATGGTGAAGTCGTCGCTGTTTTCGAGTTGGACGACGGTGTATTTGAACCTGAACCGATCGACGACGATGGTAGTGAAATCTACACCATTGAAGGCACTGAAGTCGTTCGTACCGATTTGGAAGCATTCGGCACCGAAATCACCCGTTATGCCGATGAAGATGGCGATGGGATTTATTTTCGTGTATCTGAACAATGGCTACCCTCCTCCGATGCGCCGGCCGGCAGCACTATGCCGCAATTAACAGAAGCATTGAGATACTCGCCGACCGATGGTGACGATTTCATTGCCGTACGTGGTGGCGATAATAGCCAAGGCGGTTTAGGCGCCGACAGTTTTGTCATTCGTGAAGCGGCCCATTTGCGTATTGAAGATTTTAAATCGTCGGATGACGATTTTCTGATATTTGATACAGGGCGGGGCTTGACGTCAAAAGAACAACTGACCAGTTTTATTACGGACATCCATCATGACGGTCATGACTTGTTTTTTGAATTCGGCGCCCACGTGTCGATCACACTGGTCGGTGTACAACCGAGTGATATCAGTTGGGATGATGTCAGTATTTTGAGTTAAACACGAGAAAGGGGGAATCCCCTTTCCTGTTGATTCTGACAAAGTATTTATTCCGTCAGCAATTATCTTTCTTATCGCTATCGGCCGTATTTCAACATTCGTTTTTTTCACACCCCCTCATCCATATCTTCTTTTCTGGACGAAGGTATGGATTTTTCTTGTTATTCATGCAATTTGTTCCTTTTATAACGGCCAACTGGGATTTTCAGGCCTAAACCACTTAGTCCGGCATGAAGTACAAAAACTTTGTTTGTACCGATTAGCCATTTACCGTTTATCAGTGGTAGTCTGATCGGCATTTTAATCCATGCAGTGGTTTGTCAAATGCAAATAAAGCTGACTGATAAGGATGTGCTGATAATCGTTGATGTACAAAATGACTTCCTGCCGGGCGGGCGTTTAGCTGTATCGGGTGGCGATCAGATCATTCCGGCACTCAATCAATACATTGGTGTTTTCTCAGCGAAACGGCTTCTTATCTGTGTATCGCGGGATTGGCACCCGGTCAATCATTGTTCTTTTATCCCGTATGGTGGCCGCTGGCCTGTACATTGCGTGGCCGGTTCGTCCGGGGCTCGGTTTCCAAAAAATCTGGAACTGCCGCCTGATGTGCATATTATCTCCAAAGCGACGTTACCGGATAAAGAAGCTTATTCCGCTTTTTCTGAAACGCAGCTGTATCCCTTGTTACAAGCATTTCATGTTGAGCGGGTCTTTCTGGGTGGTCTTGCCACAGAATTTTGTGTTTTGAATACCGTGAAAGATGCCATTCAAAACCGATTTACAGCATTTGTTCTTGAAGACGCCATTTGTGCAATCAATCAGCAGCCCGGAGATGGTCTGCAAGCTATTGCTGATATGAAACATCACGGCGCCAGGTTTATTTGTTTTAAGGAGATTGTCATATGAATTCGTTTACCGGCCGGTGTAGTCCGTTACTGACCGATCTCTATCAATTAACCATGTTACAGACATACCTTGAGTATGAAATGGTCGACACTGCTGTTTTCGAACTGTTTGTACGCAGATTACCATCAGGACGCAATTTCATGGTTGCAGCGGGGTTGGAGCAGGTGCTGGATTTTCTCGAGAATTTGCGCTTCCTGCCAGACGAACTGGATTGGCTGTCTCAACGTTTCCCTGCCCAGATGATTGATTATCTTGAGCAGTTCCGTTTTACAGGCGATGTCCACGCGATGCCGGAGGGCACCATTTTTTTCCCGAATGAACCGGTTATTCGGATTACCGCACCGATGCCGCAGGCTCAACTGGTTGAATCACGCATCATGAATCTGCTGCATTTCGAAACATTAATTGCATCCAAAGCCGCACGCTCGGTACTTGTTGCTCCGGACAAACTGCTGGTGGATTTCGGAATGCGGCGCGCGCACGGCGCCGAAGCCGGATTACTCGCAGCACGGGCAAGTTATCTGGCCGGATTTTCCGGCAGCGCTACCATTTTGGCTGGTGCAGCATTTGATGTGCCGCTATTTGGCACTATGGCGCATTCTTTTATCCAGGCGCATGGAGATGAAATGGCTGCTTTCGAACATTTTGCACAATCCCACCCGGAAAATACGGTGCTGTTAATCGACACTTACGACACCGAAGCAGCGGCGGAGAAGGTAGTTGAGTTGGCGGTAAAGCTGCGCCAGAAAAATATCGCCATTAAAGGCGTGCGTCTGGATAGTGGTGATCTGGCCCTTCATTCCTGTAATGTACGGCAAATTCTGGATCAGGGTGGGTTAAAAGACACTACCATCTTCGTCAGTGGCAATATGGATGAATACCGCTTGCAAGCTTTGCTGTCTTCCGATGCACCGATCGACGGATTTGGTATTGGAACCGCATTGGATATTTCAACCGATGCACCGACACTTGATTGTGCTTACAAGCTCCAGGAATACGCAGGTAAAGCCCGTCGGAAACGTTCTGAAGGTAAAACAACCTGGCCTGGCAGGAAACAAGTCTACCGGCATTTTGATGATAACTATCTGATTGGCGACGTGGTGGCGCTGGAAGCTGGTGACCCACAAGAAGGCGAACCTTTGATCGCACCGTATATGCGGGACGGAAAACGTATTCATGAAAAAATGTCACTGCATGACATCAGGCAGCGGTCGTTATCGGGCTATGCACGGTTACCCAAAACGCTAACCGATCTTGGAGAAGTGCCGGATTATCCGGTTGAAATTTCGGCCGCTTTACAAGCATTGGCAACGCAGCTGGATGCAGAGCAAATGGACAAATGAAAAGTTTTTAAATGCCGGAATTGTGGGGTAAATCTGGGACTGTCTCACTTTTAGTCATTGTATATTATGGTATTTAATAGCAACTCCAATGAATTCAAAACTTGCGGGAGGACTACTGCAATGAATACGGAAAATTTTTCTGACGAATTAAAAGAAGCAGACGAAGTTGCTGATGGCATGATTCCAGATAGTCAGATTGTAAAAATACTGGATATGATTGTGTCAGTCAAAGATCAAGAAAAACATTTGGAACTCCCCGTAGACGACAAGAGTTTAGCCGAATCACTGTAAGATTCATTAGTTGCATAGTATGCATTTGAAATGACAGGACTCTACAGTGTTTGGCATCAGGTTAATCAAAAAAGAATAATCTTCATTGATACAGAGAATCCATTTTGATGGTAGATGATAAAATGAAGGATCCGATTTCTTTTTCGATTATACCTCGGCTTTTAAATCAAGTCTTTCCTGTTGTTTCTTTTTACTTTTGTTTTCATACATTAATGCATCCGCTTTTTTGAGTAATTCATCAAGCGAAGCATAATCTTTAGCTTTACCCGAAACCATGCCGTGACTGTAACTGATGGTATAAGGATTTTTTCCTGACTTATTTGCCGCTTCGGCAGCATTGGCTAACCGTTTGAGAGCATTGCCTATTTCATCTTGCTTGCTCAACACGACAAATTCATCTCCTCCTACACGGGCTATTGTTTCATTACGACGAAAATTCGCTTTTAAAAGATTGGTAAATTCGACAATCATTTCCGATCCGATTTGATGACCTAATGAGTCATTAATTTTCTTTAATCCGTCGAGATCAAAATACAGTAACACCAATATGGAATCATTGCGCATGCTTTCCAGAAACGCATGTTTTCCTAGCATGCAAAAAGCGCGATGATTGTACAGACCGGTCATTTCATCGGTCAATGCCAATTTATGCAAATCGTTTTCCAGATAACGTATTCTCGTAGAAGCCCATAAAATGATGGAGAACAACATCAGAGACAACAGGACTGCTGAAATAGCAATTTGATCTTGGGATGACATTCCAAAAATTTTTGCCAAATAATCCATGGCGCTGATGATTGCAAAAGGACCCAGTAGCGCCCATGGCAATGTAATTCTAGCGGCATAACTACTGATGCCATAGCCGATGAACGGTGAAAAAATTCCGTTATGAATACCGCGAACAAAATTACCGAATGTCAGCAGGCAATTCGAAAAAAAAGTTACCGGATCAATATGTATTTTTATCAAGCGATCATCCAGGCTTGTTAAATTAAAGAAATAGCTTGAAAAATCAACCAGAACGATACTGATTAATATTAGCGTTAAAACGTCCCTGATATTTTTTCCATTGTTATTATTTTGCGGAGATACGATAAATGAAACCGCCAAGATACAAAAGAAAGTTGCTGTGTGCGCCGACATGCTGTCGTTTAATTCTGTTTCGTTATCTTGTAGCTGAAAAATTTTAAATGGATAAATTTCTCCACCGGTAAAATCGAATAATGTGATTGTTGAAATTATAAAAATGGATAAACTGAGAAAACCGATTATAAGAATGCTCTGATTCTTTTGAATGAGCAGGATCGCTATTGCGCTTAACAGGACACAGACCGCTGTAGCGGGGTGCATCAACAGCCAGTCACTAAACGCTTGATTGAGTGCAGGCACAAACCACACACTAAGCGTAATCAAGGAAAGGCTTCCGGCCAGGAGCATGCAAATTTTCTGTGCCAGAAACAGACTGGAGTACTTTGAATGCGATTGATAAAGTTGTCGCTCAATAAAATTGTTCATGATGTGACGCCCAAGCCAGATGCTTAATATTCTTATGTCGTTTAGTTCGACAGACTCCTTATTAATCTCAAAAACCTAACTCCATAATTTTTATACACTGTTTTATCCAACTGAGGTTTTTAGGTTTAACCATCTTAAATGATTAGACAAGAAAGCAAAAAAATATTTCTATTGATTATCGATTGCATTAGTCAAACAGCATGCACATTTTGGGCCTTCGCTGCGTCACCATTCGCTTATGTACAATGACTATGCCGCATTTCTTCTGCCTTACTGAAACCCAAAAAAGAATGCCGGCAGCAATAATCCATAAATTGTTAACACCCTCTGATATGGAGTTCAACGCCGGATAAAAAATCAGTTAGAATACGATTCTTTTACTGTTTTTTTCGGGAGTCTCTGGATGTCAATGGCTGATCGTGATGGCGTTATCTGGTATGATGGCGAAATGGTTCCGTGGCGGGATGCCAATACGCATATACTGACGCATACGCTTCACTATGGATTGGGGGTATTTGAAGGGTTGCGTGCATATGAAACTGAGCAAGGTGCGGCTATTTTTAGATTGCAAGAGCATACCGACCGGCTTTTCAATTCGGCGCATATCTTCATGATGAAAATGCCTTATGACAAGGCTACAATCAAGCAAGCACAGTGTGATGTCGTTAAGCAAAACCAATTGGCTTCAGGCTATATTCGACCGATTGTGTTCTATGGCTCGGAAGCAATGGGGCTCTCCGCTACAACATTATCGGTTCATGTTGCCATCGCAGCATGGTCATGGGGCACTTATCTGGGTGCGGACAGTCTGGAAACCGGCATACGCGTCAAAACTTCTTCATTTACACGTCATCACGTCAATATCAATATGTGCCGCGCCAAATCGGTAACTACCTATGCCAATTCCATACTGGCCCACCAGGAAGTTGCACTCGACGGTTATCACGAAGCGTTATTGCTTGACGTAGATGGTTATGTCGCAGAAGGTTCCGGCGAAAACATATTTGTTATCAAGCAAGGCAAAATTTATACTCCTGACCTGACATCCTGTCTGGAAGGGATAACCCGTGCGTCAGTCATCGAACTGGCCTCAGAACTGGGTATTCCGGTGATAGAAAAACGCATTACGCGTGACGAGATTTATTGTGCGGATGAAGCTTTTTTTACTGGAACGGCTGCAGAAGTTACGCCTATTCGAGAGCTGGATAACCGCATGATAGGCAGTGGGAAACGTGGGCCGATTACGACGCAATTACAAACCCTGTTCTTCGACTGTGTAAAGGGTAAAAACGAAAAACATCAAGATTGGCTTACTTTTGTAAAATAAGTCTTTTGGAGCAAGCTGAAATATTATGAATCAACAAACCGACAACAAAGAACGCGAGATAGAAATCACAACGGACGATCTGCCATTGCATTGTCCCACACCCGAGATGAAACTGTGGAATACACATCCAAGGGTTTATCTCCCTATTGAAAAAACAGGCGAGGCATTGTGCCCGTATTGTGGAACACATTATACCCTCAAGGGTGGTGCAGTAGCCGGTCATCATTAACCTCGCTTTGACAAAGTGTTACACAAATAAATAATGACATTGGATATTGTTAATGAATGATGCCAAAACAACAATTCCGCGTGAAATTTTCAAGGCCTACGATATTCGAGGCATTGTTGATAAAACATTAACGGCCGCCAATGTCGAAGCGATCGGCCGGGCTATCGGTTCGGAAGCTCATGCACGTGGGCTGGAGTCAATCGCAATCGGGCGCGATGGTCGATTATCGGGATTATCACTTTCTGCCGCGCTCATCAAAGGCATCCTGAACAGCGGCGTCAATGTCGTAGATGTTGAAATGGTTGCCACACCCATGCTTTATTTTGCCGCGCATGAGCACTGCGGTTATTCCGGTGTAATGGTGACTGGCAGTCATAATCCGCCTGAATACAACGGGTTTAAAATCGTACTGGGCGGAGAAACTCTCGCGGCTGACTCGATTCAATCTTTATGCAAACGAATTGAAAACAATGATCTAACCCATGGCGAAGGGAAGTATGCAAAACTGGATTGTTCCGGCAACTATCTGAAACGCATCGTTGACGATATCAAACTTGATCGGCCAATGAAAATTGTTGTCGATTGCGGCAACGGCGTGGCGGGAGCATTTGCACCAGAACTGTATCGAAAACTGGGTTGTGAAGTTATCGAATTATTCAGCGAAGTGGACGGCACATTTCCGAATCATCATCCTGACCCGTCTGCTCCCGATAACTTGAACGATGTCATTAATACACTGGCCAATTCAGATGCAGAAATCGGATTGGCTTTTGATGGCGACGGCGACCGGCTCGGCATCGTTACCAAACAAGGCAATATTATTTATCCCGACCGGCAGTTAATGCTGTTTGCGGCCGATGTGTTATCAAGAAATCCCGGCGGCAAGATTATTTACGATGTGAAATGCACGCGAAATCTGGCGCCCTGGATAGAACGGCATAACGGTGTACCGATTATGTGGAAAACAGGCCACTCACTGATCAAATCCAAACTCAAAGAAACCAATGCCCTGCTTGCAGGTGAAATGAGCGGCCATTTTTTTATCAAAGAGCGCTGGTACGGTTTCGATGACGCACTGTATGCCGGTGCGCGGCTGCTGGAGTTGCTGAGCCATGTTGAAGACATCGATGGCGTATTAAACAGTTTGCCCGATTCGGTTAATACACCCGAATTGCAAATCAAGGTCGAAGAAGGTGAAAATCATGCGCTGATTGCGGCGCTGCAGCAGAATGCGGATTTTAGCCGGGCGCAACAGATTGTTACCATTGATGGTTTGCGGGTTGAATACGCTGACGGATTCGGCCTGGCGCGCGCATCCAACACCACACCGGTGATCGTGCTGCGTTTTGAAGCGGATAATGAACAGTCACTTGAAAGTATTAAACAGGACTTTCGTAACAATATTCTGCGGGTAAAACCGGATGCCGCACTCCCTTTTTAGTGCCACACTGATGGTCACGCATTCATGAAAGTTGCCATTGCTCAAGTCAATTTTACCGTTGGCGATATTGCCGGTAATGTTGACAAGATAATCGACTCAGCCGAAACGGCGAAGAACGCTGGCGCCGATCTGCTTGTAACGCCGGAATTAGCTATATCCGGTTATCCCCCGGTCGATTTGCTGCTGCGGGAAACGTTCTTCCAGGCCTGCGCCGATGCATTGAATCAATTAATCCAAAGCATTTCCGGAATTACGCTGGTTGTCGGTCATCCAGAGTTTCAGAACGGCAAACTTTACAATTCAGCCTCGGTCATTCAAGATGGACAAATCGTTGCGACTTATCATAAGCATATTCTGAACAGAGCGCCTTTTTTCAACGAACATTATTATTTCGACAAAGGCGCCGAGCCTTGTGAGTTTGAGCTGGCCGGGGAAAAATTCGGCATTCTGATCTGCGCCGATTTCTGGCAGGCACACACGGCCACGGATGAGACACTGATCGCTCCAGATATTGATCACTTGCTCGTGCTGAGTGCTTCCGCCTATCACATTGACAAACAGGTTTCGCGTTATCAGATGACCCAGCAATTCATTCAACGCACACAGGTCAACGTGATTCACGCCAACCAGGTCGGCGGTCAGGATGAGCTGATTTTCGATGGCGCATCTTTTGTCATGAACAGACAAGGTATACTGACGCACCAATTCGCCGAATTCAAGGAAGCACTGGATTGCATTGAAATAGACCATAAAGAACCGGTTAACGGGCATATCGAACAACACCTGCCGACAACGGCCTGTATTTATCAGGCATTGTGTATGGGCGTGAGAGATTATATCGAGAAGAATCATTTTCCCGGTGTAATCATTGGCCTGTCTGGCGGTATCGATTCAGCGCTGACACTGGCGATTGCCGTTGATGCACTGGGTGCCGATAGGGTGCGCACGGTTATGATGCCAACGCAATACACTTCAAGCATCAGTCTTGAAGATGCCGCCACAATGACAAAAACGCTTGGTGTTGAATATAACCGGAGTCTGATCAAACCCATGCTGGATCATTTTTTGTTGACACTGGAAAATGATTTTCAAATTTCCCCTGACAGCACCTATACCAGCACCGTACCGGAAAATCTGCAGGCGCGTATTCGCGGCACTCTCTTGATGGCGTTGTCGAATCATACCGGTTCAATTGTCCTGACAACCGGCAACAAATCCGAAGTAGCCGTCGGCTACTGCACATTGTACGGTGATATGGTCGGCGGTTTTGCCGCACTCAAAGACATCAGTAAAACAATGGTTTATCAATTATGCAATTACCGTAATCAAATTTCAGAAATCATACCGCAACGTATCATCGAGCGCGCACCCTCAGCAGAACTGCGCTTCAACCAAACCGACCAGGATAGTCTTCCGCCCTACGAAGTACTCGATGCCGTCATGGAGGCTTACGTTGAGCAAAACCTGTCGCCAACTGAAATCATCGAAAGAGGTTACAGTGAAACCGACGTTCATCGCGTCATCCACCTGATCAAAATCAACGAATACAAACGCCGCCAATCCCCACCCGGCATTCGCGTCACGCAATGTGATTTCGGTACAACCTGGCGACATCCGATTACGAACGGATTCGAGGAATAACACGACTGAGTGCTCAGCCTGGAATAACTGATATCAGTTCGGCAAGTTGCCAGACAAACTGTCCATAGCCTTCCTTAAAGTACAAACCAATTTGCGCAATCAATGAGTAAGCAATTGCAAACTGTGCCAGCGCATAAGCTACTATGGTAAATTGACTGACGCTGAAAACACCCACGCCAAACTGGGCAATGGTGAAAACGCCGGTGGCAAACTGCCCGATTGCAATAATGCCTTTGGCTGGAACAGGCATTCTATTCGGACGGGACTTTAACCCGCTAGATAAATTGCCGGTAACGGCGCGCGACCTGACGCCTCGTTTTCTCTTTTCGGTGTAGTTACTCTGTCCGTTGAATATTAAGGCGCTGTTTGCACGCTATTACAACCAGCCCCATTACCAGGAGTCCAAACGGTGCAGGCTCGGGAACCGCAGGCAATACATCCCATCCGATCACATCGAAGGCAATGACATCTTCGGGCGTTATCAGGCCAAACTCACCCATTGCCAAGGTTGGGTCCATGATACCCAGACCCAGGTTATCCCGCCAATGACTTGCCTGGTATCCATCGCCTGAATTCACACCAGTCGAAAAAAAAGCCAGATTTGTTGAACCGTTGTCAATTGAAAAATATTTGTCCCTGTTGTCTGCAGACATATCTGTCACACCAGAAACAGCGCTTAAATCAGAATAACGAAACAGGTCCAGCGTACTGAATAGATAATCGTTGTCGGTATCGCCGCCCAAAAAAATCGAAGTGCCTGAATCCAGTTGATCGACACCGCTGACAAAGCCAAGGGCATGACCAATTTCGTGAATTGCTACCCCGACAAAATCAAATGCGCTGCTGCTTACACCATCTCCGTCATCGAAATCCCACGCCTGATTGCTGTTGAAGTTAATCAAACCGTCGACATTTGCATCCTGCGAAGAAAAAATCCCTAGAGCGCGCGCATTGGCTAATGTCATAAAAGTATTGGTGTTATTTATGCCATTATCGTTATCCAGATAAGGCGTCGTGCTGAAAGCCCCGTTGGGATTGTCTGATGTTTGATTGATAAAGGTATCAAAAGCTATGCCTGCAGGCAGATTATTAACGGCAGTTAAGTCGAAATTTGATGTCACGTCCAGAATCATCGCATTTCGTGTCACAGTGTAACTGGTACTCAGCAAAGCGGTGTTGGTTTGTCCGAGAACATTCGATGCCAGTGGATTAAATCCCACGTTAAGATTCACAGTTACATTATCGAATAAAACGGATTCCCAGAATGTTACGGCTTTTTGAAATCCCTCATTTGCCTGGGAATTGGTTACGCCACCGATATCATTTAAGTTTATGGTCAACGCATACACTGGATTTAGGCAGAGAATGTTCAGCCATAACAACGCTGGAATTATTTTTTTTTGCATAGACTTATCACCTCTAAATAGACTGGTTTTGAGAAAGCCAACCAAACCACAGCGGCCCTTATACTGATAAGCAGACTTGCCGGGTTAAATCAAGATTGATTGTTACATTACCATGAGATTTTCAAAAGATTACTGTAGTATCTCATGCGAACTGAATTGTAGAACTCCGGGCATGATCAGTCAAAAGTTCCAGGAACACATTCAGAACAAATTTGTTCTACATCTGTAACTTACTAAAGTTTCGGAGTTCAAGAAAACGCGAGCAGCCGATTGATTAATAATGATAAGTGCGCTCAGAGAGGGTATAATATAGGTTTTCTTGACAATTAAACCTAAATTCCTCAGTTAGCTGGAACCAAAAACCAACGCAGCGGGAAATAAATCGAGAAATTGTGATTTTTGGGGTTTGCTGGCGATTATTTTGCTAATGATATAACGTACTAAGGCTGGCCAACGACCAGCTTTAGGCAACGGAAGCGCATTTAATAAAATAGCATCGAGACCCGCACGGATATTGGCGATCATCGATTTGATTTTATCCTCTGCTTCATGAGCCAGTGTCAGTAGAAGCCTGGATTGTCCGGCGTGTTGAGTCATGCGGGCAAAACGCCATTGAGCAACATTGGACGACTTCTGGTAATTGCTTCCAGGCGCGTTCTGGGGTGTGCCCTCCACCAGTTGTAGATGCGCGCCACGGCTCTTGCTGAGAAATCGCAGCGCTCCAGGTCATGCGTAGTGTAGCCACCCCATCCCCACTGGTTTTTCAATTCATCAAAGCCGTTCTCACAATCCGCCCGATCCCGATACAATTGTCCTAGGGCTTCCAGAGAATAGTCGGTATTGTTTATCAGCACGGTATATTCCCAAAGTTTGATTTTTTCTGAATGGTCGATAAAGTTCAGCGTCGGTTCCGCGCCGGATTTCTCTTCAACCGCCAGATCGCCTTTCACCTGCCGTCGCAATACGATCACCCGCCGTGGATGGCAATATTTTAACGCGGACAAACTTGGCTAATGGTCATTGCAACAAAGTCATTTATGATTATGAACTCTCACTCTGATGCCGCAATGAAAGACCCTTCTTGTTATGATCCTTCTTGTTATGACCCTTCTTGTTACATACCGATTAAACGTATTTAATCGGTACGGGAATTTTGAGAAACTGTCGCCTGGAGGTACTCAGGGTAAATCAACTCCGCTACAGGCCGATCTGGCGCACTGTCAATATGACTGGCTAACAGCTTGTCATGGTGCGCAATATGTTTGGTTAACCAATCAGAGAGAAAATCGAGTACGTCTTCAGGAAATTCCCGGCAAGTAGTCAGTTTATTTATCATCTTGTTTAGTTCCATCAATAAGTGGGTATGGACAGCCATGTGCTCCTTTATTCCAGGATAGTTTGTTTCGTGCATGAGATTTTCTTCGCTTGTAAAATGAAATTTAACGTAGCACGAAACTTCTTGAACTATACGTAATACCGTTTCCCTGGATTCACGCGTCTTAATGGCAACGTCAAGCTTGCGAAAGAACATGACAAGGAGGCGATGTTCTGCATCAATCAATGGGTGACCTGTTTCGTATGTTTTTTTCCATTGGATATACATTGTTATTTTATCTCTTTCCAAGATTCAGGCTGGCGTCCGGGCATAATCACAGCTAGATGAGACTAGATTTATAGCAAATAATATTCTGGCAATTCCAAAGAAAGATGCTGATGGTGGTGAATATCTACTGTATTGGCTACCAAACATGCAACATGCAACTTGAGTTGCTTTATTCTTCAATATTCAATTAAAAATCCTGATGGACTGTCTTTATGTTACCAAGATATCGTGTGAAAGGAAATGCATGTGAAAAGCGGCATTGGGGTCATGGGCATTGGGTAGAGTAAAGGACTGGTTCCGGTCATCATTAGGAGCAACCTATCTGTTTTCCGCCTCTTTCGTTTGGCGGCGCCTCAATAGCCAATCCATAGCGAGTAGCCTGCTTGTCTGATGATCCCAGAGCTGTCGGTTGCATTAAATTGACAGGAAAAGAACTTTACCGTATCCGGCAAGGAAGGTATCGAATTATTTACGAAATCTAAGATGAAACATTAACCGTTATCATCATTAAAATTGGGCGCCGATCCAATGTCTATAGTGACTAAGCCAGACTGATTACAGTCCCAACTCCCCCCACATCGCATCAACCTTCTGCTTAACCGCATCATCCATCACAATCGGCGTTCCCCATTCGCGGTTCGTCTCGCCCGGCCATTTATTGGTGGCGTCGAGCCCCATTTTCCCACCAAGACCGGAAATCGGACTGGCGAAGTCGAGATAGTCAATCGGAGTATTTTCGACGATAAGCGTGTCTCTGGCCGGGTCGACGCGGGTGGTGATCGCCCAGATAACTTCTTTCCAGTCACGGATATCGACATCGTCGTCGGTGACGATAATGAATTTGGTGTACATGAACTGGCGCAGGAAGCTCCAGATGCCGAACATGACGCGCTTGCTGTGCCCTGCGTATTGTTTTTTCATGCTGACCACCGCCATGCGGTACGAGCAGCCTTCGGGCGGCAGGTAGAAGTCGATAATTTCGGGGAATTGTTTTTGCAACAGCGGCACGAATACTTCGTTCAATGCTACGCCGAGAATCGCAGGTTCGTCGGGCGGTTTGCCGGTGTAAGTGGAATGATAAATCGGATCGCAGCGCATGGTAATACGTTCGATGGTGAACACCGGAAAGGTTTCCTGTTCATTGTAGTAGCCGGTATGGTCGCCATATGGCCCTTCGAGCGCAGTCTCATCAGGATAAATGGCACCTTCGAGCACAATTTCAGCGCTTGCGGGTACTTGCAGGTCGTTGCCGATGCATTTGATCACTTCTGTTTTGGAACCGCGCAGCAATCCGGCAAACTGGTATTCGCTCAGCGTATCGGGTACCGGCGTTACCGCACCAAGTATGGTTGCCGGATCGGCACCCAAGGCTACAGCGATAGGATACGGCTGACCGGGATTTTTCAGGCAGAATTCGCGATAATCGAGCGCGCCGCCGCGATGCGCGAGCCAGCGCATGATCACTTTATTTGGCGCGATCACCTGCTGGCGGTAAATGCCGAGATTCTGGCGAGTTTTGTTCGGCCCACGCGTAACGGTCAATCCCCAGGTAATCAGCGGCGCAACATCACCCGGCCAACAGGTTTGAATCGGTATTTTACCGAGATCGACATCATTGCCTTCCCAGACAATTTCCTGACACGGCGCGCTACTCAACACTTTGGGCGCCATGTTCAAAACCTGCTTAAGCACCGGCAGTTTGTCCCACGCGTCTTTCAATCCTTTTGGCGGATCGGGCTCTTTCAGGTAAGCCAACAACTTGCCGACTTCGCGCAAAGCTTCGACCGATGTTTGCCCCATACCCATCGCAACCCGTTTCGGTGTGCCAAACAGGTTGCCGAGTACCGGCATGTCGTGACCATTGGGTTTTTCAAACAACACTGCAGGGCCTTCGGCTTTCAGAATGCGATCGCAGATTTCGGTCATTTCCAGTTTCGGATCGACTGCTACCGCAATGCGTTTGAGTTCGCCGATGGCTTCGAGTTGCACGATAAAATCGCGAAGGTCTTTATATTTCATGGTCTCTTTTACCGAATCAGAAAATCAAGCGCGATACCAACAAACACCACCATGCCGACATAATTGTTGTGCAGGAATGCCTTAAAGCACAGCGCCCGGTCGCGGTTACGAATCAGTGTATATTGATAACCCATCAAG
The DNA here is from genome assembly GCA_020446045.1 of Nitrosomonas sp. GTDB lineage: Bacteria > Pseudomonadota > Gammaproteobacteria > Burkholderiales > Nitrosomonadaceae > Nitrosomonas. Next base: position 21,371 of record JAGRFM010000057.1, on the reverse strand, counting down.
CCCACAACCACCAGTAATCCGGCGTAATACGCCATGCCCATGGCTTGCAGTTGCCCGATATAGATCATGATGGCGATAAACAGGGCATGGCAAATCATCACACCAGCCACGTCAAACCGCCCGAAAGTAATCGCCGAAGTCTTGATGCCGATTTTTAAATCATCCGGTTTGTCGACAATGGCGTAAGCGGTGTCATACGCAATGACCCAGAACAGGTTGGCCAACATCAAGATCCAGATGATCGAAGGCAGTGTATTCGTCTGCGCGGCGAATGCCATCGGAATACCGAAACTGAATGCAATGCCGAGATATGCCTGCGGCATGGCGAAAAACCGTTTGGTGAACGGATACGACGCGGCCAGAAACAATGCGGGTACGGAAAGCGCTATGGTTAACAAATTAAGTGGCAAGATCAAAATGAATGCGACCAAGCTCAGGCCCGCTGCAAGCAGCAATGCTTCTTTTGAACCAACCTGCCCTGCCGCCATCGGCCGGGCTTTGGTGCGTTCGACATGCGGGTCGATATTGCGGTCGGCAAAATCGTTCATCACACACCCGGCGGAACGCATGAGGATAGTACCCATAACAAAAATGAACAGCACATGCCAATCGGGAAAACCCTGTGCAGCAAACCACAACCCCCACAGCATCGGCCACAACAACAACAAAATGCCAATGGGTTTGTCGAGGCGCATCAATCGCGCATACAGCACAAGTTTATTGGGTTGGTTGGATTGATTCGAATGATTCGATTTGTCTGAAACTATCACAATTTTAAATCCAGAATATCAGGTAAAAAAACTTCGGTCACCAGAATGGATTGACCCTGCAGGGTAAACAGCGAGCGCCTTGCCCATAAATGCGCAGGCAGTGTTGTTAACCGCGTCACGGCACGGTCGTATAGAAAATGGCCGCTGCCGATTTTTTTAAATTCGAGCGGTGTGCGTTTTATTCTTGGATTTCTAAACAACATACTGCCGAGTGAGCGGTTGCCCAATCCGCTCAATGCACGCCATGCTCCTCTCAACCCAGGGCGCGGAATGACTGAATGCGCAAACACGACCGGTTTATCACAACAATACAGATACACCTCACGCACCATCGCCAATTCATCTGAACGCACCTTCATTTTAATCCATTCATCGCCATAAATGCGCGTGAGTTGCTGAAATACGGGTTCCACGTAAAACTGCTCGCAACGCTCCTGAATGCGGCGTGTCAGCGAACCGCGGTCCTGCAGCCAGAAGCGGATTTGAGGAGAAACGGAACTGACTGCCGGAAGCCATGCTTGCGGATGTGTTGTGTTCATGTCATCGATGATAGAAATTAATGTCCTGCTTCCGCATCAAGGCAAGAAAAATCATTCTGGAAATTGTTCTAAGAAAAGCCGCAAAATGGCAGCAAACAAAAGCGTGCATTATACAATAAGTCAGCTAATTCAAACGCGCAGGTACTCGGTTTTATCGCCCAGCCATCGTTTGATATGGTGTTGCGTCTGGTCGGGATAGTGATTAAGCATTTCATCGGCGGCGGCCTGTGCCGCCGTGAGCAATCCGCCATCCAATTCGAGATCGGCAAAACGCAGCATCGGAACGCCGCTCTGGCGTGCACCGAGAAACTCACCGGGACCACGCAAATGCAAATCCTGCCGCGCAATTTCAAAACCGTCGCTGTGTTCGAAAATGATTTTCAGGCGTTTACGGGCAATTTCTGACAATGGTTTCTGATACATTAAAATACATACACTTGCATCCGAGCCGCGCCCCACACGCCCACGCAACTGATGCAACTGCGACAGTCCCATGCGTTCCGCATTCTCAATCACCATCAACGAGGCATTCGGCACATCGACACCAACTTCAATCACGGTGGTTGCCACTAAAAGCTGAACTTCACCCTGTTTAAACTGCGCCATGATATCGGTCTTTTCCTGCGCCGACAGACGCCCGTGCACCAGACCGACATGTAAATCGGCAAATGTACTGCATAGCGTTTCATAAGTATCCATTGCCGTTTGCAATTGCAATGTTTCCGATTCTTCAATCAACGGACACACCCAGTACACCTGTTTGCCCTTCCTGCAGGCCTGTTGAATACGGTCAATGACTTCATCACGGCGGCTATCGGACAATAATTTGGTCACCACCGGCGACCTGCCGGGCGGTAATTCGTCAATCACGGAAACATCCAGGTCAGCGAAATAGCTCATCGACAAGGTGCGTGGTATCGGTGTAGCACTCATCATCAGTTGGTGCGGCACCTGTTCTGATTTATCGGGTACCTGCACGCCTTTCATACCCTTCATTCCTTTCATCCGCAATGCCAGACGCTGATGCACGCCAAAGCGGTGCTGCTCGTCGATAATCGCGAGCCCCAGCTGATGAAAATTTACCTGATCCTGAAATAATGCATGCGTACCGACAGCAAGCATGGTCTCACCCGACTCAATAACAGTCAAAACGGTTTGCCGTTCTTTTTTCTTCTGACTGCCGGACAACCAGGCGACCTGAATACCGAGTGGTTCGAACCAGGCGGATAACTTCTGATAATGCTGTTCGGCTAGAATCTCGGTCGGCGCCATGATGGCGGCCTGATAACCATTATCGATAGCCTGTAATGCGGCAAGTGCCGCCACAATCGTCTTGCCGCTACCGACATCACCTTGCAACAAGCGTTGCATGGGATGATTCGAACCCAGATCGCCGCTGATTTCCTTCACCACACGCATCTGCGCAGCAGTCAGACTAAATGAAAGCCGCGTCATGAACAAATCGTGCAAAACTGCTTTGTAATTCAATCGCGGCGCTTTCCGGCTACGCCGCTGGCGGTAATGCAGCCGCATCGACAACTGCTGCGCCAGTAGTTCGTCGAATTTGATCCGCTGCCAGGCAGGATGCGTTTGATTCTGCAAAGTCACGACCGACACATCCGGCGGCGGATGATGCAACGTCAACACACTTTCCCTGAAACCGGGCAGCCGGTTTTGTTGAACGATCTCAGGCGGCACGGTTTCGGCCAGCAAGGATTTGTCATGGGGATACTTCAGCACCCGACCAATCAAGCTGCTCAACGTCTTCTGTGTCAATCCGCCTGTAACCGGATAAACCGGCGTCATCGCATCGGCCAACGGTTCGTTCCGGTTAATGATGCGGCACTTCGGATGCACCATTTCCGAACCGAAAAAACCATGCCGGATCTCACCAAACAACCTGACGCGCTTACCGACGGCATATGCTTTGATCTGGCTACCGTAAAAATTCAGAAAACGCATGCACAACATGCCACTGCTGTCCTCAACCCGGCAAACCAGTTGGCGGCGGGGTTTCAGCAATACTTCATTATGCACGATGACCCCCTCGACCTGTACGGCCTTGCCTTGCGGCGCATTGCTGATCGGAAACAAGTGCGTTTCATCTTCATAACGCAACGGCAAATGCAGCACCAAGTCCATTTCGGTACGAATGCCAAGGCGTTGTAATTTTTCCTGGATTTTTTTGTTGCCTGTCAGCGCAACTGAGGCTTTTCCGGGTACATCACCAGAAATATCGGTTACATCGGACATAATCAGTTTTGCCCGTCAAGCGGGCAACCTGAAATGAAAAATATATGAAAAATTTTGGCCCTAACCCTGTATCACCATCACCGCATCCATCTCGACCAGTGCGCCTCGCGGCAATTCCTTGACGCCAATCGCCGCACGCGCCGGGTATGGTTGTGCAAAATAGGTCGCCATGATTTCATTGACCAATGCGAAATGCGACAAATCGGTCAGGAAAATATTCAGTTTTACGACATCTTTCAGGCTGCCGCCACTTGCTTCCGCCACCGCCTTCAGATTCAGAAACACCTGCTGAATCTGCGCATCAATGCCGTTGACCATTTGCATGGTCACGGCATCAAGACCAATCTGCCCCGAGAGATACACCGTCTCGCCACCGCTGACCTTAATTGCCTGTGAATACGTGCCGATAGCTGCCGGGGCATTCGGCGTCTGGATAATTTGTTTGCTCATTTTAGCTCCTGTTATGAATGGTATGCATTTAAAATGAGGCAGCTTACCACCATTGAGCCACCATCGTCATCCAGCCATCGTGTTTCAAACAAGATTCATCATTTCATTGACAACCAGTCAAACCATGACGAAGATTTTTTGCGTTGCACTGTAACCGGCGATTCGATCAACTGCGCAAACTGGCCGATATTTTTGTTTTTAGGTTCAAACCATGCCGCGCCATCGCGCGCCTCCGAATTCAATTCCCAATCCTTGCAGACTTTCTCAACACCTACCGGATAAATGGTCAGCTTGCCTGTTTTATCGATATGCAACCGCAAAAAGTTTTTGTAATCAGGATTACTCTGGCAAGAAAACACTTCGTTGCTGTGTGCACCAAATAAACTATTACTGAGCCATAAATAAACTCCCATGACCGCGCTACCGAAGATTCCGCCGAGAACTGCCATGCACAAAAAGAAAACGATGGCATAAGCAATATCATTTTCGATATTGAGGCATTCAATAATTCCCATTGTCACCAACAATATAAAAACAAACGTGGTAAATAACATGGCAAAATGTACTAGAGTAAATAAAGACCGTAACACTCCCGACAGAAGCTTATTCTCTTCATTAACCATGTTCTGAGTTTTGTCATTCTGTTCCGATAGCGATGGCAATTCTTTACGTTTAAACACGGTTATCCCCTGTGCGGCGAACAGATACAATCCCCCGATGATCAGGATAAACAACAAGGCACTTCCCGGATTGCTAAAACACATTTCAAATGCCCAACCAATAGCCCAGAAAATAGTACTAAACGACATGATGTCTGTTGAATTAATTAATCCTTCCGTTTTAATTGTCTCAAACAAACCTTCATCCACTGCCCCTGAAATACTATTTAGAATCCAGGCAATCAAGGGAAAGAACGCACCTGTTAGCAGCCAAGATTTTTGATTTTTGAAAGGAAACAGCAGGCTGTTATTAACAATGGCACGCGACTCACTGCGACTGGGGAAAAAAGCCTTTTCACTATCCTGTGGTTTTGACTGCTTATCCTGCCGGTTTGTTTTTTTCCCAATACTGAATTTTTCAATGTCTACTGCAGGGGGACTATCAGTCATTTGAGGGATACTCAATGTTTCGGGCAAGTCATGCGTCGGGTACAGGTATGCACCACCACCCCCTGCAATAAACCGTTGCCTACCCGAACCGTTGTCATCCTCATAACGCGCATAAGTATGCAAGTCACCTGAAAGGCCCACCATAAAATCATGTTGATACTTTTCCTTTAAGCTTTTGATCACGCGATTTTCAAAATAAGCCATATTGTCGTAGGCTTTGTGACCTTTCAGTTCTGCGTAGACCCAACTCGGTTCAGCAGTACACAGTATGATTTTGGAGCCTGGTTTCATGCATGGTGCAATTTTATACATAAAAAAATTGATTTGTGCTGCATCTACTTCCGAGCCGAGCTGAATATCGATTCCCCACACCCACCAGTCGTACGGTAGTTTGATGGCGAAATAGCTGCGCGTTTGTTCGGTTTTCCAGCCGCCAATCCAGCGTTTCTGACGAAACAGACGCGAGAAACTGACCAGCCCATCGTACCAGTCATGATTTCCCGGTATGGCGAACAATAACGGATGCTTGCCCTCAGGCGCCCAAGGTAATGCGCAGCGATAAGGCCCAACCAACCGGTTATTGTATTCTTCCCTGCTGGGCGTCGGATAAACCTGATCGCCTCCCATGATCAAAAAATTCCCACGTTGCGTTGCATAGGGCTGATTGCTGGCAGGATCGGCAAAAGTGACTCGCTGTTCAGCCAACAAACGCGCCATGGTATAGGTTGAGTTCCATCCATCGCCCAGATCTGCAATATAATCAAACCAGATTTCTTTTTTATCGGATAAATCTGTATATGGCTTACATGACGGACTCGGGTTGTCCAGTTCTGAGGCTACCTGAACTTCACGATTATCAGCGTACTGACCGAATGTGGTTGCCAGCAGGGTCTGTTTTGCCGATCGTTGCAAAACCTTTAGGTCAAACCAGGCTACCATCTCTTGCTTCTCAAAACCGAGTGCTTCCGGCGTATCTTCTTTGGGTGCTTTAGGATAATTCGTCATAGCCAGACTCCTGGAAAATAATACATATAGTCGATTAATATAGATCAGTATGATGACCCGGATTCAAAAAAAACCATGTGATTTCCAGCACACTTTACCAAAAAACAGAACAGCAACAACCGTTATTGACTTTATTCAGCATGCAACACCATACTGAAAGTTCCCGTCGCCGGTGTTGCCAACTCTTATATAATGCAACATTACATTTTGGCAAACCACTCTGTTACAACATTTTATGCAAGAATCCAGGCCCAAACTGATGATCCGGGGCGGCAATCCGCTGCGTGGAGAAATCCGTATCTCAGGTGCAAAAAACGCTTCGCTACCCGTGTTATGCGCCGCATTGCTGACACGTGAAACACTCAGTATCAAAAACATGCCGCAACTCAACGATGTCACGACGATGCTGGCTTTACTGGAGCAAATGGGCGTGACCGTAAATTACGGAACTGGCAATGCGGTTGAATTATCGGCGGCAGAACTCACTCACTTGGCGGTACGCTACGATATGGTTAAAACCATGCGCGCATCTATTCTGGTACTGGGCCCACTGTTGGCACGAGCAGGTGAAGCGAGTATTTCCTTGCCGGGCGGTTGCGCTATCGGCCTACGTCCGATTGACCAACATATTAAAGGTCTGGAAGCCATGGGGGCGGAAATTTCGATCAAGCACGGCTATATTCATGCGGTTGCCAAAAAACTCCACGGCGCGCGCATTGTGATGGATATCGTCACCGTTACCGGTACAGAAAACCTGATGATGGCGGCTACGCTTGCACAAGGCACAACCGTCATCGAAAACGCTGCACGCGAGCCGGAAATCATTGATCTTGCCAATTGCCTCACTGCAATGGGTGCAAAAATCCAGGGTGCTGGCAGCGATGTCATTACCATTGAAGGCGTATCCGCCTTACATGGCGCCATGCATACCGTGATGCCCGACCGTATCGAAACCGGAACATTCCTGGCCGCCGCATGCGCAACCGGAGGCGATATCTTTCTTAAAGAAACCGATCCCTGTCTGCTGGATGCCGTACTGGACAAATTAACGGAGGCCGGCGCCAAAATCAAAACCGGGGACAACTGGATTCATCTTAAAATGAACACAAAACCACGCGCCATCAATCTGCGTACCGCACCCTACCCTGCCTTTCCAACCGACATGCAAGCCCAATTCATGTCGTTGAACTGTATCGCTAATGGTACGGCAGTCATCACTGAAACAATCTTTGAAAACAGATTAATGCATGTTCAGGAACTCAAACGCATGAATGCAGATATCAAAGTGGAAGGCCATACCGCCATTATCCGCGGCATTGATCAGCTTGACGGCGCGCATGTCATGGCAACCGACTTACGCGCCTCAGCCAGTCTGATTATCGCCGGACTGGTGGCAGAAGGCGTCACCATCATTGACCGTATTTACCATCTGGATCGAGGGTATGAAGCCATAGAGGAAAAATTATCTATTCTGGGTGCACGCATCAAACGCACGTTTGAAGTATCGCCGGATCCGACACAATTCCAATAAAAACCCCCTGACTATGCAGGGGGTTATTTCGTATCCCCTGAACTATCGTTCAAGGGCTGTTTGTCCTCGATTACCGATTGTAACTAATCACAAGTACGGCAATACGCTTGTTGAAATCGGAAATTGGAGCAACTACCAGTTTTTTACCGTCTACATCGGATTTAATAGTGATTTTATGCTCATTAGTGACATCTTTAGAATAAACATCACTGCCTTTAACATCTTCCAGACGTTTGTCGGTCGATACCAGCAAATCGCCTTTTTCACTGATCAGCACGATACGATTAGCATTGATTTGTTTCACAACGTCGTTCAAATAGATTCCGATCTGGTCAATATTGTTGCGAATAAGCTCACTGCGCACTGCCCATGACAAAACCTGTGCAAAACGTTCTTCTTCTGCTTTATATTGCTTGTCAGCTTGCTCTCGAGCCTGCTGGGTAACCAAGGCGCGTTCGCTGTCAAGCTGTTTTTGCATATCGGATTCGACTTTGTTGACAGCGATGACTTTCCAGGCAAAAACAAAGACAATAATGCCCGCCATTATAAATGCATATTTCATGGGCAATTGTTTTTGAGGAAGATCTTCAAGCATTGCAAACTTATTGGTCAGCATGGCATAAAACGATGTCGCTTTGGATTGCAATGTTTCGTTATCCTTGTTCTGATTCGTCATGAATAGCTCCTTGAATTTTAGGTGACAGGTAAAAAATCATAATTATCCACTAAACCAAATAGAAGTTAAAGCAGCGCGCTGCAAAATTTGGTATTGCGTTGTAAGATACGCAACAGTTGGCATGATTCCTTTTTATAATTATTTTAGATATTTTACCTGGTATCCGATTCTTCACAAGCACATTGGATTTACATCCGCAATTCGATTGCTCAGACACACTAACAGTAGTGGTTTACCACGAAACGAATAGTCATTTTGTTTTATAATATATGCTACTTGAGAAACACACTGATCGCGGTTTTTCATCACGGAATTAGCGCCAAAATGGCATTTCAAAACAATTTAAATACCAATTAGAAAGGAAAACCTGCTTCAGTGGATAATCATAAAACCAAATGGTCCGGTAGATTTAACGAACCCGTCTCTGAACTTGTAGAACGCTATACCGCGTCGGTCGGTTTTGATTATCATCTCGCTGAATATGATATCCAGGGATCACTGGCTCATGCCAGGATGCTGGCAGCTCAACATATCATTTCACAGGAAGACTTCACCGCCATTGAAAAAGGCCTCAGTCAGATTCGAGAAGAAATTCGCAACGGCCGGTTCGAATGGTCTCTTCAACTGGAAGATGTACACCTGAACATTGAAAAACGCTTGACCGCCATAGTCGGCGATGCCGGTAAACGATTACATACCGGCCGATCACGTAATGACCAGGTCGCAACCGATATCCGATTGTATCTCCGTGCAGCCATTGATGAAATCACTTCCCTGATTCAATCGCTGCAAAAAGCACTGATTGATTTGGCCGAGAACCACACCGAAACGGTGATGCCGGGGTTCACGCATCTGCAGGTCGCGCAACCGGTGTCATTCGCACATCATTTGATGGCGTATTTTGAAATGCTTAAACGTGATGTAGAACGGATGCATGACTGTAGAAAACGGGTTAATCAGTCGCCGTTAGGCGCTGCGGCCCTGGCCGGCACCAGCTACCCTATCAATCGGGAAATGGTCGCTCAGGATCTTGCATTTGACGGCATCTGTGAAAATTCGCTGGATGCCGTTTCCGACAGGGATTTTGCTATCGAATTTTGCGCTTGCGCGTCGCTGATCATGACGCATTTATCCCGTTTATCTGAAGAGCTCATTTTGTGGATGAGTCCGTCCGTTGGTTTTATCACGCTTGCAGACCGCTTTTGCACCGGTTCATCTATTATGCCGCAAAAAAAGAATCCCGACGTTCCCGAACTGGTGCGCGGCAAAACCGGGCGCATCAATGGTCACCTGGTCGCATTGCTCACACTGATGAAGGCTCAACCGCTCGCTTACAACAAGGATAACCAGGAAGACAAGGAACCGTTGTTTGACACGGTTGACACGTTGACCGATACGTTGCGCATTTATGCGGATATGATGACCGGCGTACAGGTCAATGCCGAAAAAATGCAGCGGGCAGCGCTACAGGGGTTTTCCACAGCGACCGATCTGGCCGACTATCTCGTCAAGAAAGGCGTTCCGTTTCGTGACGCCCATGAAATCGTCGCCCGTTCCGTACAATATGCAGAACAAAAAGGATGTGACTTGGCTGATCTAGAACTGAACGAATTACAGCAATTCTCGGAATATATCGACAATGATATTTTCTCGGTGTTAACCTTGAAAGGTTCGCTGGAAAGTCGCAATCATCTCGGCGGCACCGCTCCGCAACAAGTCCGTGACGCCATAGCGCGCGCCAGAAACGGGTTATCGAAAAACCCTTAGGACACCCTTTATAAAAACATATTCAATCATTGAAAAATGCATGACTGGTCTGAAATAGCCACACAAATCACTGAAACGACTGGTCAGTCTTTCGAACCCGAAACAGTCAAGGCGGTCGGCGGCGGTTGCATTAACCAAACGTATTCTGTTGCAAATTCGCGACAACAGTTTTTTGTCAAAATTAATTCAGCCGACAAGCTGGATATGTTTGCCGCAGAAGCGGCAGGGCTTCAGGAAATCAACCATTCCAAAACGCTGCGCGCACCACAACCGATATGTTGGGGACAAAAGAGAAACAATGCCTGGCTGGTGCTGGAACAGCTTGATCTTGGCGCACGTTCCGGCAGCAATCCCGATGAACTGGGCGCTGGATTGGCGGCCATGCACCGAACAACCGCAACACAATTTGGCTGGTCGCAAGACAATACCATCGGCAGCACGCCCCAGATCAATACGCAATCGTCAAACTGGGTCGCTTTCTGGCGCAAACACCGGCTCGGTTTTCAACTGGATCTGACCCAAAAAAACGGCCACCACGGTAAATTACAGCAATCCGGGGAACGATTGATCGAAGAACTCGATTGTTTCTTTACCACGTATACCCCTGTCCCATCGTTACTGCACGGCGATTTATGGAGTGGCAATTATGCTTTTACCGACACTGGTGAACCGGTTTTATTTGATCCGGCTGTTTACTACGGCGACCGCGAGGCGGATCTTGCCATGACAGAATTATTCGGCGGATTTCCCGAGCGTTTTTATTCCGCTTATCAACATGAATATCCATTGGATTCAGGGTATAATACACGCAAGGTTTTATATAACCTTTATCACATCCTGAATCATCTGAATCTGTTCGGTGGCAGTTATCGCCAGCAGGCTGAACAAATGATAAATGTTTTACTTGCGGAAGTTCGCTAATAATTGGTTATACCGGCAAACATAAATACTTCAAAAAACTGAATACGATACATGTTCACTAGACGCAGCACTTCTGTTCAACTGCAATCTTCAATCGCTTCTTGCGTCCAATGACCAAATATGTCTTTGTTACGGGCGGCGTCGTTTCATCGTTAGGTAAGGGTATTGCCGCTGCGTCTCTGGCTGCCGTATTGGAATCCAGAGGAATCAAAGTGACGATGCTGAAGCTCGATCCTTATATCAATGTCGATCCCGGCACCATGAGTCCGTTTCAGCATGGCGAAGTATTCGTTACCGAAGACGGCGCAGAGACCGATCTCGATCTCGGACATTACGAGCGGTTTATCAGTACCAAAATGACCCGCCACAATAATTTTACCACGGGCCAGATTTATGAAAGCGTTATCCGCAAAGAAAGGCGTGGCGATTACCTCGGCGGTACGGTTCAGGTCATTCCGCACATCACGGACGAGATCAAGCGGTTTATCCAGGCTGGCGTCGGAAATGCCGAAGTCGCCATCATCGAAATCGGCGGCACAGTCGGCGATATCGAATCGCTGCCGTTTCTTGAAGCGATTCGGCAAATGGGAACACAATTACCCCATAACGATACCTGTTTTATTCATTTGACGCTTTTGCCGTATATCGGTTCGGCCGGAGAACTCAAAACCAAGCCTACACAACATTCCGTCAAGGAACTACGCGAAATCGGTATCCAGCCCGATGTTATTTTATGCCGCTCCGATCGCAATATTCCGAAAGAAGAACGCCGCAAGATCGCGCTATTTACCAATGTCAAAGAACAGGCCGTTATTTCAGCCATCGACGTTGACAGCATCTATAAAATCCCGGCATTGCTGCACGAGCAAATGCTCGATGAAATCATTTGCCACAAACTGGGCATATTGGCCAAACCTGCCGATCTAAGCGTTTGGAAGAAACTGGTTCATGCATTGGAGCACCCAACGCACGAAGTCACCATTGCGCTCGTTGGCAAATATGTCGACCTGACCGAATCGTATAAATCGTTGTCCGAAGCCCTGATTCATGCCGGCATTCACACGTGCAGCAAAATCAACATCACGTATCTGGATTCCGAACAAATAGAGAAAAATGGCACAGCTTGTCTGGACGGCATGCATGCCATTCTTGTACCGGGCGGGTTTGGCAAACGTGGCGTGGAAGGCAAAATACTGGCGATCAATTATGCCAGAACGAACCGCATTCCATACCTTGGAATCTGTCTTGGCATGCAGCTTGCCGTAGTCGAATATGCCCGTAATAAAACCGGCATGAAAGGCGCACACAGCACGGAATTCAATCCCGACACACCTTATCCCGTAATCGGATTGATAACGGAATGGCGCACCAAAGATGGACGCATTGAAACACGGGATGAAAATTCAGATATTGGTGGCAGCATGCGTCTGGGTAGTCAGGAATGCCTGCTCAAAAAAGATTCTCTGGCGTGGAAAATGTATGGCGCGGACAAGATTACCGAACGTCATCGCCACCGCTACGAAGTCAACAGTCTGCATCTCCCCGAATTGGAACAGGCCGGCCTTCTGGTCAGCGGCATGTCATCGGATGAAAATCTGTGCGAAATCATTGAACTCGCCAATACAGAACACCCCTGGTTTTTAGGATGCCAGTTTCATCCTGAATTTACTTCCACACCAAGGCAGGGACACCCGCTGTTTCAATCATTTATCAAAGCAGCGATTGATTACGCCAATACTCAGTCATTACCCGGAGGCGCGTCAGTTGAAGCAACTGCGGAAGTTAAAACATGACATCGTCAAGGCTGGTTGTAATCATGCTGTGTGACAAATACAACAGACCGGCCCGCTACAAACGATTTAGTGTGCAAACCACATAAAAAGATTAAATAGTCAATTGAATTTGAAGTATATTAAAGCTTTCAAATTCTAAAATAAAAGCCAAAACAGAATATACAGGGAAAACGTAATAATGAGTGCAATAGTAGAAGTTATCGCCCGTGAGATTCTCGATTCTCGCGGTAATCCAACCATAGAAGCAGATGTGCTGCTGGAATCCGGCGTGTTAGGTCGTGCTTCGGTTCCATCCGGAGCTTCTGTGGGCACCCGGGAAGCCGTCGAGCTGCGGGATGGCGATGCACAACGCTACTTGGGCAAAGGTGTTCTGAAAGCCGTCGAAAACGTGAATACCGAGGTCTCCGAAACCCTGATCGGTCTGGATGCAGTTGATCAAAGCTTTATCGATCAAGCTTTGATCGACCTGGACGGCACTGAAAACAAATCGCGTATTGGCGCCAATGCCATTCTGGCGGTATCACTGGCGGTGGCCAAAGCCGCTGCAGAAGAATCCGGCCTGCCGCTTTACCGCTATCTGGGCGGTGCAGGCGTGATGTCCATGCCGGTTCCATTGATGAATCTCGTCAACGGCGGCGCACATGCCAATAACAATATCGATATGCAGGAATTCATGATTGTACCGTTCGGCATCGAGAATTTTCGGGATGCTGTGCGTTGCGGCGCAGAAGTTTTCCACGCCCTGAAAAAACTGCTGAATCAAAAAAACATGCCGACCACGGTAGGTGATGAAGGCGGCTTTGCGCCAAACGTGAATAACAATGAAGAATCACTGCAATTAATTGTTGATGCAATCGATCTGGCCGGTTATCAACCCGGTAAGGATGTCGCCATAGGAATCGATTGCGCAAGTTCCGAGTTCTACTCGGACGGGAAATACCATCTGGTTTCAGACGGCTTGAACCTGACCTCCGCGCAGTTTGTCGACTACCTGGCCTCGTGGGTGGACAAATACCCTATTATCAGTATTGAAGACGGTATGGGCGAACAGGACTGGAACGGCTGGGAACTGCTGACTAACCGCCTTGGCAACGCCGTACAACTTGTAGGCGATGATATTTTCGTCACTAATACCAAAATCCTGAAAGAAGGCATCCAACGCAACATCGCGAATTCCATTCTGATCAAGGTTAATCAGATCGGCACACTCACCGAAACACTGGCCGCGATCGAAATGGCCAAATGCGCGGGCTACACTGCCGTCATTTCACACCGTTCAGGTGAAACAGAAGATACGACCATTGCCGATATCGCGGTTGCAACCAACGCCTTACAAATCAAAACCGGATCGCTGTCACGTTCCGATCGTCTGGCAAAATACAATCAGTTGCTGCGTATTGAAGAAGATCTTGGCGATATGGCCAGATATGCAGGCCGCAGTGCATTTTATCAACTAAAATAACCGGGCTATGAAATTACTTGCTGCTGCGCTGATCACACTTATTGCGCTGATCCAATACCCTCTATGGTTTGGAAAAGGTGGTTGGCAGCAAGTCCGTATCACTGAACAACGTATTGCAAAAATGCAGGAAGAAAACCTCAAGCTTCAAAACCGCAACCTGATCTTTCATGCGGAAATCAATGATTTGAAACAGGGAACCGATGCCATTGAAGAGCGCGCCCGGAACGATATCGGCATGATCAAGAAAAATGAGATTTTCTTCCAGATCGTTGAAACCAGTCCAACGCATACCAAACCTCCCGCAAATTTTGCCCACGTCAACCCAGCCAGATAACTTCAGCCAGTAATTGCTGTTAGTAATCGTTTTCTGTTTCCCAAGACTACTTGAAAACAAGCAAACAAGCCGTATATCTTATCGGGTTAAGCAGCAATTTTAATTTTCCTATGGAGTAATCAAATGAAAAGAGTTTTTCTTTTTCTGGCGACAAACCTGGCCATTATTGTTGTACTGAGTATTACATTGCGGTTGCTGGGATTCGAACGCATACTGGATGAACAAGGCACAGGACTCAACATGAACTCGCTATTGCTGTTTGCAGCTGTTTTTGGCTTTGGCGGCTCGTTGATGTCGCTGGCCATGTCCAAATGGACCGCAAAACGGTTTACCGGGGCTCAAGTTATCGAAATGCCACGCAATGCGCAAGAGCACTGGCTGGTAACCACGGTACAGCGCCAGGCCCAACAAGCAGGAATTGGCATGCCGGAAGTCGCCATTTACCATGCGCCGGATGTTAACGCTTTTGCTACCGGCATGTCGAAAAACGATGCATTGGTCGCTGTCAGCACCGGCCTGCTCAACGCCATGACCGAAGATGAAGCGGAAGCTGTACTTGCGCATGAAGTCAGTCATATTGCCAACGGCGATATGGTGACGCTGGCTTTGATTCAGGGTGTCGTCAACACGTTTGTGATTTTCCTGTCTCGTGTTATAGGCCATATGGTTGATCGTGTTATTTTCAAAAACGAACATGGTCATGGTCCGGCATTCTGGATTACTGCTATCGTCGCTGAACTGGTACTCGGCATTCTGGCCAGCATTATCGTCATGTGGTTCAGCCGTCAACGTGAATTCAGAGCAGATGCGGGCGGCGCCAGTCTGGCAGGAAGAGATAAAATGATTGCCGCTTTGCAGCGCTTACAGATGTCGGTCAATCAACCACACCTGCCGGATCAGTTATCGGCATTTGGCATCTCCGGCGGTATCAGCTCTGGACTTAAAAGCCTGTTCATGTCGCACCCGCCGCTGGAAGAAAGAATAGCGGCACTGCGTGAAGCGCGTTACTGAAATCCGAAAACGAAAACAAAAGACAATAAAAAAGCCGCATCAAATCAATGATGCGGCTTTTTTCAATTCATAAGATTAATACGATGTTTCAACCGAGAAATCTTCCCACACATAGGTCGGTTGCACTGATGGTGGCGTTGGAATCCAGAATGTCACCACATCAAAAACACCTATCACAGTACGGGCGACACTGTGCATCACGCCAGATACCACGCCAAAAGTCATACCATGAGCAATAGTATCACGCTGAGTCGTCAAAATAATATTCTTCGGCAGCTCTCCAAGTCCGGTTGCCGTATTAGCCAAACCAATCAGCAGTTTCTCGCTGGATGCGCTGATATAGTTATAGCCATAACGCTCCGTAGCCATCGCATGCGACGATGCAAACATCAGGACAAACAACATCAGAATCAATTGGGTCATTTTTCTCATCTAAAGCTCCTTTACCATCAATTAATTACCGTTCCGTTTACCAATAAAAAATATTGATTGCAGTGTACCTGTACAGACACTAACTGACAATTTTTAAGTAACGGCACGATTCCCATAAAAAAGAATTTTCTTGCATTTTTTCATTCATTGAATTTTGCAAATTAATTCACCAGTCCCGTTTTTGTCTCAATTATAGCTTCAATTTTTTCGGCGCTGAAAAGCCCGCTGCCCCGGAACAGCTCTTTACCTTGTGGAGAATACAGCACATGATGAGGCAACGTATCGGTAAAAAAACGGGCCAATACATGCTCAGGGTCCAGATCAAAGCGATCAGCCCATTGCCGGGCCGTATCCGCCGTGGGTGATTCCATGATTTTGCCGGTACCCGTCACCACCGTAATAAACAGCAGGTTATCTCCAAAACGTTTCTCCAGAGACTTGATTGTATGTGTTTGTGAAACGCAGTAACCACACCATTCCGCCGCATAATCCACCCACAAATAGCTGCCATGAAATTCATTTAATGAAACCGTGCGCCCTGTTGCTGTTACATAGGAATTTAAAGTCGTTTCACCCCCTGTATACGCTGGTGATGAATCAGCTTTTTCTAAAATCGAGAAAAAAATCCATACCATACTTAGAACAGCCAGAATATTAATTACTTTCTTCATATCGCGCCCACAAAAGGTACATCCATAAACATATTCTGAAGAAAACGGCATATTCCACTCGTTGGTAAATTTTAAATTATAATTCGACAAACATGCTGCAGGAATGTAATCTGTCAGTCATTTTCATCAGTTCATACAAAAGATAAAATCAGTACTTTGTCAATCTGATATAGTCAGAAATTTTTACACATCAAACATATAGCCAGCCAATCAGTTCCTTTGATTTCTAAAATCCTATAATAATCAATGAATTGAAACAACAGGCATAGATCTTGCTTTATTTATATTGATAATTATCATTATCTTTTGCTACCAATCAGTATTGAGAGATTTTTTAGGAGTATAAATATGACGACAAAAACGAATAATAAGCATGTTACCAACCAACAAAGACAATCGGTTTTGTTAAGATGGTTTGGCATGTTAGCCGGTTGCATACTTCTAACAACGGCTGGAATCGTTAATGCAGCGCCATTACCAGCCGACTTGCAAATTTCAACCAGCGTATCGACTGATATTGCTGCGGATGATTTTCTCAGTTTTGATGAAGATGATTCCAGCCCGGCTACCGGCAACGCCACACATACCGGCAGCCTCGTTCAAACAATAGGTGGCGCATCGAGTACGACAACGATTAATGATATTTCGATCACTTCGGGTTCAAACCCACTCAGCGGCACGTTAACCGATGTTGGAGATGGATGGGAAATCCATTCGGATATCAGCGGAAGTTTCTCCGGCACTTCTGGAGCAGCAACAAACAATGGCAATTTTTATGATCTGTTTTTCAATATTCAGAATCTGTCTGCAACCGATAGCATACAAGTGACCATCTCGCTGGATTATGATAATCACGTCCACTCCAGCGGACCCGATGCTTTTGCCGCCTCAGAATTTCAGCTTTTTGACGGCTCCGGCACCGAATTGTTCTTTTCCGATCTGACATCCGACACACTTTTTGGCAATGCAGTCAATGGCAATTCAACGGGTGCTTTTGGAGGCACACTCGATGATACAGGCATTCACCAGCTTATTTTGACATTGACCCCCGGCGAGTTACTGGACTTTCACGTCTTTCATAGTATTGAAGGAGGTGCATATGCTTCCGGATCCAGTTACTCTGGTTCTTTTGATGCCATCGTATCATTTGATGCAACGATACCTACAAATCAAGTGGCGGAACCGGGATTGCTCGCATTGATGGGGTTCGGGTTGCTTGGAATGTTATTTGGGCGCAGAATATGGGGCTGAGCATCATATCGTATAGGCATGGCTTGTAAAAGATGGCCGTAAATATCCTATGATCGCTCTGAACCATTTTTGTGAACAACTAAAAGGAGCGATTATGGGTTATCCTGTCCGTCGTACTGCTTTATCCGTGGCACTTGCAACTTCATTATTTTCCGGGATTCTAGCCAGCAGCAACGTTTATGCTTGTAGTGGCGATAGTCCCATGATAGGTGGCATGTGTGTATTTGCCGGGAATTTTGCGCCTCGTGGATGGGCGCTGGCAAATGGTCAAATACTGCCTATCTCTGAAAATACGGCATTATTCTCCATACTCGGCACCACTTACGGGGGAGATGGGAGAACCACATTTGCTTTACCTGATACCAGGGGACGCTCTGTGATTGGTGCGGGACATGGCCCCGGTTTATCCAATTATCCGATCGGCCAAAAAGGAGGCGTTGAAACTGTGACATTGACACCGGCAGAATTGCCGGTCATCACACCCACCGCTACAATCCATGCACAAAGCGGAGCCGGAAACAGTACCGACCCAGGCAATAATACTTGGGCAGTCCTCAGTCGCCAGAATATTTATTCCAGCGCCGCCCCGGATGTCGACATGAACCCGGCATCGGTAACGGTAAGTTCTTTTGGCGGCGGTCAAAGTCATGAGAACCGGTCACCGTTTATTGCCATGAACTGGATTATCGCCCTTCAGGGTATTTATCCATCCCGTAATTAACTTCCGATTTATTCTTTCTTCATTAAAGCAGGCTGCTTTTTAGCGGTAACAACCTGCTTTAATGATGCCAGCAGCCCATCATGCAGATTCTGTGGATAAAATATTGCGCCATCATCGCAATGGCCATATTTTTTTCTATTCCCGCCCAGACTGCTGCATTGTCAGATCAATCGCAACCGGAAAAATCAATAACACTGGATGAAGCCCAGCATTGGTTAACCACTGGCGAATACCAGAAAGCATATCAAGCCTTTCTTTTTCACGCAGAATCGCAACAAAATGCCTTGGCCCAATTCACATTAGGCTTATTTCATCAACAAGGCTGGGGAATGTCGGTTGATATGAAAAAAGCTTGTCTTTGGTTTGAAAAAGCAGCAAAAAGCGCAGTTCCTGCCGCCAGCCATCTTCTCGCAGAATGTTTCCAAAACGGATTCCACGGTCCAATTGATTTTGTACAAGCCTTACACTGGTTTCAACAGGCTGCCAGTCTCGGTCACGGCGTTTCGCTCTGTTCAATGGCAGACCTCATTATGATGGGGAAAGGCGCACCGAAAGATCCGCAAAAAGCGCTAAATCTGTGCCAGCAGGCTGCCTTGTCCGGATCAGTTCCCGCACAATTGCACATGGGAAAACTGTATCTCAATGGCGATGTATCCATCCAAAATCCACAACAAGCAGCAGAATGGTTCTATCAAGCTGCCAAGAAAGAATCACGCGAAGCATTTTATTATTTAGGTTTGATTCACAGGGATTTTCTGAACGATCCTGTTCATGCGTTAGACTGGTTTGAAAAAGCGGCAAGCCAAGGCTATTTGCCCGCTTATTTCTTAACCGCTCAATTATATTTTAATGCTCCTGTCACTGAGAATACACACTTGCCCACCGCTGAAAACCTGGCCAAAGCCTATATGTGGTTGTCCGCCACGCGACAGCGATCAAACGATTCAGATGAAATCAATACAGTTGAACAAATGCTGGCACAAGTCGAACAAATCATGCCATCAAGCTGGAAAAAAGATCTCGATCAAAAAATTTCTCAGCATCTAAACACATTCCATCATCAGTAAACATACCAACGATTTAAAACCGATTGCATGTTTACTGTTTCACTACCACTCTCGCCAAAGTTAAAAATAAACACCCTGACTCAGCATACTGCCACATGCGTCAAACGTGTAATTGTCTTTGCTCATATTGGTCACGGTAAGCTTGTAAATTCCACTGTCTGCAATCAGGTATCGAAAATTGCACACCGCCGCCAGATAACGAAGATACCTGGTCTATTGTCGAACCGCCAGGAAACGTCCATGTCACGAAGATAGCGACATCGTTATTCGACGCCCCATTCTCATCAACAACATCTACCTGCCCGTTAATCGTACGCTCTCCACAGCCGGGCTTTAGCTGTAATATTTACAGCTTCTGATCGCAATATCGTTGCAAGTGACGGAATCGAAGGATCCGTATCAATAGCGTATAAAAATATAAATTTCAGGAAAATTCCTTAACCTGAATGGAGAACAACACAAAATCAATGCCGCAACTTATAACCACTTCTGAGCATATTAATCGCCAGCAATGAAATCGCAGCGAGGCAGACCAGAACAATCGTCAGACTTGCATAGGGCGGCATATCCGATACACCGAAAAACCCATAACGAAATCCGTCTATCAGATAGAAAAACGGATTCAAATAAGACAAAAATTCCCAGATTGCCGGCAGTGAATGAATTGAATAAAACACACCGGACAAAAACGTCAGAGGCATAATAATGAAATTCTGAAATGCGGCCAATTGGTCGAATTTATCCGCCCAAATGCCTGCAATAATACCCAGAGCGGCCAAGAGTGCGCTACCCGTCACTGCAAACAAAACAATCCATACCATTTGAAAAAACGGAATATCGAAAAACAACCATGCCACCAGATAAACACCCATGCCAACCAGAAATCCGCGCGCAACCGAAGCCAGGATATAGGCCAGAAAAATCTCCAGGTAGGTCAACGGTGACAGCAAAAGAAAAACGATATTTCCACTGATTTTGGACTGAATCATGCTCGACGAGGCATTGGCAAATGCATTCTGTATCATCGCCATCATTACCAGCCCCGGAATCAGAAACACGGAATAAGAAATGCCTTGATACACTTCAATCCGCCCTTCCAGTACATGAAAAAAAATCAGCAGGTATAGCAACGTCGAAACAACAGGTGCGACAACAGTCTGAAACCCGACTTTCCAGAAACGCAGCAATTCTTTATAAAGCAGTGTCAAAAAACCGTTCATGAGAAAAAAGTATCTGCTCATACCGCCAAAAAACAGGAAAATCAATTGGCAGGATTTCGGAGCATAAAAAATTCACCATTTTAAGGTGTTTTCTCTTAAATTTCCCTTTTGTTTATGTGATTGATGCTTTCTATAACAGCCAACTGCGATTGTCAGGATCATAACACTTCAATACAAATCAGCAATGCAAACAAGCGCTTGGCAAGACTGGTTACTTGCCAAGCGCCTGTTTTGGTGGTGTCGGTTTTATGATTTAATTTGTTTAATTCGCATCCTCCTGCTTGAACTGATACGCCAGACCAGCCAGCAGTTTGACTTTTTGCGACATCGCCTCGCTTGCGGCGGCGGATTCTTCAACCAGCGCTGCATTTTGTTGCGTTGTTTCATC
>JAGRFM010000005.1 GCA_020446045.1 Nitrosomonas sp. | reverse complement strand
CTAAAGGTTGTGTTTTTTCTCGTATAAATGGATTCGCGGAAAGAAAGACTGGTTATGCTTTAAGCAGGCATGCAGATTTGAATTCTTTTTTCAAAAATTATAGTGATAATTTTGTAACTATTGATACGCCAATTTGACATTGGCATTTTTGCAAAAACGCTTTGCAATCAATCCTATTTCGAGAACTCCTTGAAACAGATAGTATGAAGTTGTCGCGTACGGATGACGAAAACAAAACGTCGAGGGTGCGATACCACTTATCAATCTGTTAATTATTATCAAGGAGAAACTTATGTCACGCATTGAACCGGTAAACCATCAGGAAGCTGAAGGAGAAACCAAAGAATTACTGGATGCTATCCAACACAAACTGGGTGTTGTTCCCAATTTCTTGCGCATATTTGCACATTCGCCCAAAGCATTGGCTGCTTTTCTAGGCTTGTTCGAAAATATCGGCAAAGGTGTGCTGGATCAGAAAACAGGTGAGCGTATTGCGCTTGCCGTTGCTGAGAAGAATGGTTGCCAGTATTGCGTTTCTGCACATACAGCCATTGCACGCGGAGCCGGACTTGATGACGATGAAATTGAGAATGCGCGCCATGGTAATTCAATCGATCCCAAAGCCCATGCTGCGGTTCAGTTTGCCACAGCCCTCAATGAAAAACGGGGTGATATTTCAACAGTTGAGTTTGCGCAAGCCAAAGCAGCAGGTTTAAGCGATGCTGAGATTGTTGAGATTATTACCCACGTGGGATTGAACTTCATGACGAATGTGCTAGGCAAGTCGACGCAAGTGAAAATTGATTTTCCTCAAGTCCGATTGCTGGGCAACTCGCAACAGGCAGCTTAAAAAAGATAAAACATGGTGAGTACAGGGTGGTACGAACACCATCCTGTACTTTCCAGGGATAAATCTAATTCACTTGCGAGGATAACAAGATGCCACATCCTTACGTTAAACGACTGTTCACAGACCCTGTAAAAAAAGTTCAGGAAGAGTATGGCGTGCGTGAATTGGGGCAACAACTGGAAGACAGCCCTGTCGCTCATGATGTTTTTGCTGAACGCGAACGCACGTTCATCGAAACTCGGGACAGTTTTTATATGGCAACTGTCAACAGTGAGGGCTGGCCGTATGTTCAGCATCGCGGCGGACCGAAGGGTTTCTTGCGTGTTATCGATAACAAAACCATCGCTTTCCCGGATTTTCGTGGTAATGATCAATATATCAGTATGGGCAATCTGCGCAGCTCGAACAAGATTTCGCTCATTCTTATGGATTATCCAAATCGCCGCCGCCTAAAAATTCTGGGTTATTGCAAGGTGGTTACAGAACGTGAAAACCTGATGCAGGTCGCAGAACTGGAAACGGAAGGCTACGGCTATGCTGCGCATCGCGCCATGATTGTCACGCTCGATTCATTTGACTGGAACTGTCCGCAGCATATCGTTCCGCGTTATACCCAAGCAGAAATAAAAGCCAGTTTTCCTCAACCAGATATTTCGTGGACAAATCTTTCTCTGCCGACCATACAAGATGTCGAAAAGTTTGAGGGTGCAGTTATGCCTGTGGAAGTAACCGGCATTTGCAAACGGGCAGAGAATATTTCCGAGTTTATTTTAAGTCCGTTGAATGATAGTTCCATTACGCCAGATGCCGGTTCACATATCCGTATTGCTGTGCGCAGCCATGATGGCCAGATTAAAACAAACGCTTATTCGCTGATTAACGGGCCAGAGCAAAATGCCGCGGTGCATATTGCCATACTCAGGGAAACAGATGGCGGTGGCGGTTCCCGTTTCATGCATGACGTGCCGCGTGTTGGTGATCATCTCTATATCCAGCCACCAAAGAATGATTTTCCGTTAGTGGAAAATGCTGAGCACACAATACTGATTGCCGGTGGAATCGGTATAACACCGATCTTGTCCATGGCAAGGACGCTCAGTGCTAGTGGCGACTCGCTTGAGATACATTACACCGCACGTACTCACAAAAGTATGGCATTTAAGCAGCAAGTCGCTGATATTGCCAGTGATAACAGCCATTTTTACTTCAGTAGAGAAGAACCGGTTGTGAGACTGGATCTTGAAGATATTCTGTCTGAACCAAAAATCGGCATCCATATTTATGCATGCGGCCCCAAAGTCTTAATTGATGCGGTCATTACCATTGCTGAAGTAAAAGGATGGCCCAAAAATCAGATTCATTTCGAATTGTTTGGCAACCCTTTGGCCAGACAGGACAGTGATAAACCCATAGAAGTTGAGCTGCGCAAGAGCGGGAAAACTGTTCACGTTGCCAGCGACCAATCGGTTCTTGATGTCTTGCTTGGTGCAGGGGTGAATGTCGGTTTCAGCTGCAAGCGCGGTGAGTGTGGGAACTGTAAAGTACCCGTACTTGAAGGAGATATCGATCACCGTGACATCGTGTTGGACACCTATGAGAAAGAAGTGGGTAATGTAATGTGCAGCTGCGTTTCTCGTGTAAAGGGAAACCGACTGGTGCTGGATTTATAGGGGCCGATGATGTTAATCAGTGTATCCAAAGCCGAGCAGTTGATTTGTGAAGCGTTGCCCGTACCCAAAACGGCTACCATTCCTTTGACCCTTGCCAATCATTTCGTACTGGCTGTCGATATCATCGCAAAGCGCGATTACCCACCGTTTCACCGTATGACTAAAGATGGCGTAGCGCTTTCCAGCTCCCGTTTCACCGGTTACGGTCAACGCATGAAATTAAGCGGCTATGCACAGGCGGGTAAACCACAGACCGTATTGGAAGATGCAACGATGGCTATGGAAGTGGCAACCGGCGCACCACTGCCGCGCGGTACTGACGCGGTCATTCCGTATGAAGAAGTCGAGAAACAAGCTGACGCAGTTATCCTCAATACTGATCATGTCAGTGCCGGGCAGAACATTCATCCTCAGGCGAGCGATTGCGGGCAAGGCGATGTTCTCATCAAAAAAGGCACAATCATCGGTAGTCCGGAAATCGCCATTCTTGGATCAAACGGTCGTCAATCCGTGGAGGTTTATGCTAAACCACGTATTGCTATCGTTACTACAGGTGATGAACTCGTGGCAGTTGACTCAAGCGTCAAACCGCATCAGCTCTATCGAAGTAATGATGTGATGTTGCTGACAGCGCTACAGGGACATGGGTTTGCCGACATACACTGTACTCATGTTCTCGATGATGCTTCACGACTGTATAGTGAACTTGCAAAAACATTGGATGCAGCCGATGTGGTTTTGATTTCCGGCGGTGTATCCAAAGGCGCTTATGATTTTATTCCCGAGGTGCTGAAAAAAACAGGAGTGAAAAAGATTTTTCATGGTGTTTCTCAACGCCCTGGGAAGCCCATGTGGTTTGGTAAGAAAGGCCGCAAACTGGTATTTGGTTTGCCGGGTAACCCTGTGTCGGCGCTAACCTGTACGTTACGTTATGTCATTCCTGCCCTGAAAAAGCTGAGTGGATACAGCAAATCGCATTGTGTCACTAAAACACTCGGTGAGGCGGTGGATATCAATGTCCCGCTCACGGTATTTCTACCCGTTAAAGTCAATACCAATAACGAAGTGGTGCCTGTATCGCATAATGGCTCGGGCGATTTTATCAGTCTTGCTGAAAGTAGCGGATTTATTGAACTGCCGCCCGAAACCAATCACTTCTATGCCGGTGAATGCTATCGATTCATTCCATGGAGAGCATCATGTCAATGTTAACGAATCACTTGGTTGATAAGCATGGACGGCGCATGCGTAAACTGCGTATCTCTTTACTTGATGCCTGTAACCTGCGCTGTCTCTATTGCATGCCCGAGCATCCGGTATTTATGCCACAGAAAGACTGGGCAAGTGCTGCAGATTTAACGCGCGTTACCCGGAATCTCGTCGCATTGGGTATCGAGGAAGTGCGTTTGACCGGGGGTGAACCGCTGTTGCGCAAGGATTTCATGGAAATAGTCGCAGGACTTTCTGCCTTGCCCATAAAAAAACTGGGACTGACAACCAATGCCTTATTGCTCGTCCCGCACTTGCCACGGTTGAGGCATACCCGGTTGCAATTTTTGAATATCAGTCTAGATAGCCTTGACCGGGATAATTTTTTTCGTATCACTCGCCGTGACGAACTTTCAACGGTGATTGATGCAATCCTGACCGCTAAAGCGCTTGGATTTAGCGTCAAGATCAACACGGTAATCATGAAAGGGTTAAATGACCATGAACTGCCAGATTTTGTCGAATGGTCCGCAGCCCATGATATTCCTGTGAGATTTCTGGAAGTCATGAATATCGGTGTGATGAAAGCCCGGTTTCAAGATCATTTTCTTCCTGTTTCCGACATGATGGCCATGCTTGGTGCCGAATATCGCTTCGATGCACTGGATAGCCCATCGGATAGCACCTCGCGCAACTTTCTGGTTTCCAACAACGCAAAGATCGGATTTATTGCTTCCGAATCCAGCCCATTTTGCACGGGCTGTTCCCGCCTGCGGTTGACGCCCAAAGGCCAGATACGCCCTTGTCTGTTTATGGATGAGGGTATAGATCTAAAACCACTGACCCCGGAGGAATACTTAGATGTACTCCCCATCATCATAGCGATGAAACCGATAAAACGGATTTTCCATCAGCCACAACCCATGTACCAGATTGGAGGATAAGATGAGCAATGTGTTATCGCATATCAATGCGCAAAATCAGCCAGAAATGGTCGATGTAAGTCATAAAACAAGTACCTTGCGTACAGCCGAGGCGGAAGCGGTGCTGCGCTTGCCACAGGTATTGCTCGATACCATAAAAGGCGATCAGATGATTTCTCCTAAAGGGCCAGTTTTTCATACGGCCATTATTGCCGGCACACAAGCGGTCAAGCGGACGCACGAGTTGATTCCATTTTGTCACGCATTGCCAGTGGAAGGTATCAGCATCTCGATAAAACCAAAAAAAGACGGGTTGATGATTCGCTGCCGCGTTAAGTGTGTTCACAAAACCGGTGTTGAAATGGAAGCGTTGACAGGGGCCAGTGTTGCTGCACTCACGATTTACGATATGTGTAAATCCGTAAGCCACGACATAGTGATAGAACAGGTACGGTTGCTTGAGAAAACCGGTGGCAAGTCTGACTTTTACACGGGAGAAGAAAATGCATAAACCGCTTTATGGACTCATACTTGCCGGAGGCAGAAGTACGCGGATGGGGTGCGACAAGGGCGCATTGGTCTATCACAACGGCAAAGATCAAGTGCGATATTTATACGACGTGCTAAGTCAGTTTGTAGGCCGGGTGTTTGTTTCTGCTCGCGACATGCAACGTTCTCAGCCTCACTTGCAAGGCTACAATGTCATTGAGGATGTCAGGAATATAGACTCACCATTGAACGGGATACTCTCGGCGATGGATCGATTTCCCGAAGCGGGCTGGCTGGTCGTTGCGGTGGATATGCCCTT
>JAGRFM010000056.1 GCA_020446045.1 Nitrosomonas sp. | reverse complement strand
GGCGAGGATCCGGCGCGTTATGTGCCCGATGCAAATGGAGACTCGCGCAATAGCGCCATCAAGCAGGTCGCATCGGCGCGTTTTGGCGTAACCAGTTATTACCTGACACAGGCGAAAGAACTACAGATCAAAATGGCTCAAGGCGCCAAACCCGGCGAAGGGGGAGAATTGCCCGGCCGAAAGGCGTATCCGTGGATTGCCAAAGTGCGTTGCTCGACACCCGGCGTTGGATTGATCTCGCCGCCGCCGCACCATGATATTTATTCGATTGAAGACCTGGCTCAACTGATTCACGACCTGAAAAACGCCAACCGCCACGCCCGTATCAGTGTCAAACTGGTATCTGAAGCAGGCGTCGGCACTATCGCAGCAGGCGTGGCCAAGGGACATGCGGACGTTGTATTGATTAGCGGTCATGATGGCGGTACCGGGGCTTCGCCGCTGACCAGTATCAAACACGCGGGTCTGCCGTGGGAGCTCGGCCTGGCGGAAACACACCAGACGTTGCTGCTGAATAATCTACGCAGCCGCATTGTGGTTGAAACCGACGGCCAGTTAAAAACCGGCCGTGATGTTGTCATTGCCGCCCTGCTGGGCGCCGAGGAATTCGGTTTTGCCACGACAGCTCTGGTTTCGATGGGGTGTATCATGATGCGGGTTTGTCATCTGGATACCTGTCCCGTCGGCGTGGCAACGCAAAATCCCGCGTTACGCAAGAAATTTACCGGCGATCCTTCTCATGTCGTTAATTTCATGCATTTTATTGCCCGGGAAATGCGTGAAATCATGGCGGAAATGGGTTTCCGCACGATTAACGAAATGATAGGCCGCACCGACCGCCTGGAAGTCGGGCAAGCGGTCAATCATTGGAAAGCCAAAGGACTGGACTATTCGCATATACTCTATCAACCGAAAGTCGGTCCGCAAGTAGGGCACTTTTGTCAGTTAAAGCAGGATCATGGGCTTGAAAACGCACTCGATAATCTGGTGCTGCTGGATCTGGCTGAGCCCGCACTGGAACGTTGCGAAAAGGTCAAGGCCACTTTGCCCGTGCGCAATACCAACCGCACGGTCGGAACAATGC
Source organism: Nitrosomonas sp. (assembly GCA_020446045.1). Taxonomy (GTDB): domain Bacteria; phylum Pseudomonadota; class Gammaproteobacteria; order Burkholderiales; family Nitrosomonadaceae; genus Nitrosomonas. The sequence goes on along the minus strand of JAGRFM010000056.1, from coordinate 17,306 downwards.
TGGGCAGTGAAATCACCCGGCGTTTTGGGCCGGACGGATTGCCGCAAGACACGATTCATTTTCACTTCCAAGGAGCCGCGGGGCAGAGTTTTGGCGCATTTATACCGCCGGGACTGACGCTGGAACTGGAAGGGGATGCCAACGATTATTTCGGCAAAGGCTTATCCGGCGGAAAACTCATACTCTATCCACCGCCGCAATCGACATTTATTCCCGAACAGAACATTATTGTCGGTAACGTTGCGTTTTATGGCGCCACGGCGGGAGAAGCGTATATTAGGGGCATGGCTGGCGAACGGTTTTGTGTACGCAACAGTGGCGCACACATCGTGGTTGAAGGCGTGGGCGATCACGGCTGCGAATATATGACCAATGGCCGTGTTGTCGTGCTTGGTTCAACGGGACGCAATTTTGCAGCAGGCATGTCGGGCGGGGTTGCCTATGTCTACGATGAGCACGAGGAATTCTACACGCTTTGCAATCTCGAAACAGTTACGCTTGAACCACTGGAAGATGAAGACATGGATGAAATCAAACACATGATCCGGAACCATGCCAGCGTTACCCGGAGCGAGCGGGCGTGGAAGATTCTGGCGTTATGGGAGTCTGAGGCGCACAAATTTATCAAAGTGATGCCAAAAGACTATCGGCGCATGCTCGATGCGATCGAGCGCGCAAAAAAAGATGGCCTGACCGGAGAGAGCGCAGTCATGGCCGCTTTTGAAAAAAACAAGAACGATATGGCGCGGATCAGTGGTAACTAGATCGGTCTAGAAAGTACGCTCAACGACTTGGGGAGAAACAACGAAATGGGCAAACCAACTGGATTTATGGAGTTTCAACGTGAATTACCGAGTGACCGATCGCCACTGGAACGTGTGCATGACTGGTGTGAATTTCACCAACACTTTCCTGTACAAAAACTCGAAGAACAGGCCAGCCGCTGCATGGATTGCGGCATTCCTTTTTGCCATACGGGTGCGCTAATTAGCGGCATGGCTTCAGGTTGTCCGATCAATAATCTTATTCCGGAGTGGAATGATCTGGTCTATCGCGGTTTATGGAAAGAAGCGCTGCATCGTTTACATAAGACCAATAATTTCCCGGATTTTACCGGACGCGTGTGTCCTGCTCCTTGTGAAGGGTCATGTGTGCTGGGGATTAACGATCCGCCGGTGACCATTAAAAACATCGAATGCGCGATTGTCGACAAAGGGTTTGAAGAAGGCTGGATTGTTGCCAATCCGCCGGCCAAACGCACCGGCAGGAAAGTCGCCGTAGTTGGGTCTGGACCGTCAGGCCTGTCATGCGCCGATCAGCTCAATCATGCTGGCCATAGTGTGACTGTCTACGAACGTGCAGATCGCATCGGCGGCCTGTTAATGTATGGGATTCCCAACATGAAGCTCGATAAATCCGTTGTGCAGCGGCGCGTTGACCTGCTGGCTCAGGAAGGCGTGAACTTTGTCACCAATACCGCAATCGGCGCCGATCTTCCGGGATTGGCGCTGCGTGAAAAATTTGACGCCATCGTGCTCTGTTGCGGCGCCACCAAACCGCGCGATCTGGACATCGAGGGACGTAATCTGGAAGGCATTCACTTTGCGGTTAATTTCCTTCACGCCAACACCAGGCACCTGCTGGATAATGACTTTGTCTGTCGCACACCGATTTCGGCCAAAGACAAACATGTTATTGTCATCGGCGGAGGTGATACCGGGACCGACTGCGTTGGCACGTCGATGCGGCATCAATGCAAAAGCGCTACCCAGTTTGAAATCATGCCAAGACCGCCTGAAACACGCCAGCCTGACAACCCCTGGCCGGAATGGCCGAAGGTCTACCGGCTTGATTACGGACAGGAAGAGGCCGCAGCACGTTTCGGCTCTGATCCCCGTACTTACCTGATTATGACCGAACAGTTTACCGGCGATGAAAACGGTCATGTCAAAGTGCTGCATACGGTTGATATCGAATGGGCAAAAGACGACAATGGCCGCTTTTTCCCCAAAAAAATTCCCGGCAGCGAAAAAACATGGCCAGCCGATCTGGTGTTACTGGCGATGGGATTCCTTGGTCCGGAAGACAAGCTGCTTGATGAACTTGCGCTCGAGCGGGATGCGCGGTCGAATGTCAAGGCCAAAGAAGGATTGTATGCCACCAATGTCGAGGGCGTTTTCGCGGCGGGTGATATACGCCGCGGTCAAAGCCTGGTGGTATGGGCGATCCACGAAGGGCGCGGCGCGGCGCGCGAATGCGATCGTTACCTGATGGGAGAAACTGCACTGCCTTGAATACTAAGGGCTGTTGCTGCTGGTATCTATTTTGGGCTTCAGCAAGGCAGAGTGAGCGAGACATTGTCACGCGTTGCATGAGCGTATGGTAACGCAGTGGATATAACTTCGATAATATCGCCAAAGCATGGTCTGCTGTTGTCGGTACAATGATCGATGCGGATTATGCTTGGCGGTGCGTTCAAATTGCTGATTGTCGCATATTGCTTTTTGACAGTGACTAAACCGGCTTCAATTTCGGTAACAAAATTGATTTAATCCTTTTTCTCCAACTTTCTGCTATATTTTTGACCTTTAGAATACCGAAACAGTATATCTTTGAGTTGTTGAAAAATGCGGATTTTATTACTGAGTGTATTGTTGTTGTCCACCGCGGTTGCAACCGCAAAAGAAATTAACGTACCGATGAAGCTGGATTACCGGTTTCTTCATCGTATTTTATTGGAGCAGGTTTATACCGGTCAGGACAACACAGCGGTGGTGGTTGACGATAAGAGCAATTGCAAGAAAGTTATTCTGTCTGATCCGCAAATAGGTCAGAGTGAAGGGCGAATCAGAACGGTTACCGCTATCCAAGCGATGATCGGACGCAAAATAGCGGGCCGTTGCATCAAGCTCCCCGAGTGGCATGGATTTATTGAAATCTTTCAGGAGCCAGTCATTGTATTAGAACAACCTGTCATAGAATTTAAAGTGGTTAGTTCGAACCTGCTTAACCAGGAAGGTGATAAATCGTTGATAACGGGAGCGGTGTGGGATTTAGTGACGCAACAGGTTCATTCAAGCCTGGAAGGGCTGAAAATTGATCTTACCGTTCCTTTGAAGGATATTCAGACATTTTTGCCGTCTTTGCTGACTACTTCCGATACTGATATTGCGCACCATTCACTTGAATCAGTCAGGTTTTCCGATGTGAAAGCCAGCGGTACCGGTATTGTATTGACTCTGCAATTCCAGATGCCTGCGAAAAGCACCGCCCAGTCGCTTGAAATTTCTGTTGAACCACCATTGACACTTGATGAGGCACAACAATGGGAGTCAGCCTGGCAACGTTGGGATGCATTCCTGACCTTCGTCGTCAAACAGGTGGCCGTAGACAACGAACAGGGCGATTTGCGCAGGGAGTTGCTTCAGGTTCTGCTGGATGGCCGCTATGATCTTAACGAAGCGTTAATTAGCCGGAATGAAAATGCGGTTGATCCGGTACGCGGGTTGTTTCTTAAAAGCTGGAGGAGGCTCTCGCCGATTCTTCGGCAGATGGAAGCAACTTTGCCCGGAACGGCGGCAATACGCTATCTGAGTTTTATTACTGCTGCGGATGCACTGACAGCAATGGATCAGGTCAGTGAGCAGATCGGCTATGAAATATCCGCCGACGGATTACGCCGGATGGTGCGCATGCTTTTACCGGAGTATGAGGACGACCCATTGATTTACCGGCTCGATGTCGACATGGAATTGCGTCAATTGTTCGACTTCGGACCGCCACTTCCGATACCCGTACAAACACCTGACATCAATAGCGGAACCTGGTTCTTTTTTCCCCGGGCATGGGCTGAAGGCAGCCCTGATCGGTCATTGGTCAAAAAACTCAACGGCTGGGTTCCCGACGATATCAGTGAAATAAAATCCTATCTCCCGATGGTGGGCGATCTACTCGATTATGTTGCGGATAAAACGATACACAATAATCATCTGCCGGAAAGGTATCATGATTTCTTCAGGAATATGGTGCTGGCTACCGCCTGGCAGGAAAGCTGTTGGCGGCAATTTATTAAAAAAGAGGGTAACCTGGAACCGCTCCTGTCACCGGGAGGGTCTGTCGGTATTATGCAGATTAACCCAAGCGTATGGCGCGGTTTCTATGATGTATCGGCTTTACGCAGCGATATCAGTTACAACGCTTCGGCGGGAAACGAAATCCTGCACCACTATTTTACCGATTACGTTCTTGCTAAAGGAAAAAGTAAGGAAAAAAATAACTTAGACGTACTGGCACGCCTGACTTATGCAACGTATAGCGCTGGACCGGGATTTCTCATTCGATACCGTAAGCGGTCGACACCAAGGGACATTCAGACAGTAGCGGAGACCTTCTGGGAGAAATACCGCGCCGTGATAAAAAACGGCCCGTCGGCAGTGGCCAGTTGCTACGGTACTGTTATCAACTGATTCGAGATAATCAAAGAGAAACACACGTTATGGATTTTGTTATAGGTTTACATTCATGTCAATGTCAGTGATTTTCCGGATCATGCAATGCCGCTTGTTCGCCTCTAGCTATGTCAATCCGCATCAAAATCAATAAACCGATTACAAAATAGCTGCCGGTAATCAACATCGCAAGACGATGATCGCCGGCAGAAATCCAGCTCACCCAGCCATAGGTAAGTGGCCCTAGGATGGACGACAGTTTAACTGCCAGTCCCCATAATCCAAAAAATTCGGCGCGGCGGGAAACCGGACTGAATAACCCCACCAGCGCCCGTCCAGCGGATTGGGAAGCACCAAGGCATAATCCGGCCAGATTGGCCGCGAACCAGAATAGTGTTCGGTCTTCTGCGAACCAGGCGAGTAATAATATCATCATAATCCAGCCAAAAAGGGTAATTGCAATGGTGCGCAGGTGCCCCAGTTTATCCTGGATATAACCGAAAGCAAACGCACCCAGCGCTGCCGTGATATTAACCAGCAATATCAATACCAGTGTTTCCTGCGTATCGAATCCCATTGCCTGCTGTGCATAAATGGCTGCCAACGCGATAACGGTCTGGATCCCGGCCTGATAAAACACCAGGCAGACGAGAAAACGCATTAAATCCTGGTAATGCCGGACATGTTTCAGGGTATTTTTTAACCGGGAGAATGATTCGTAGGCAATCCGGCGGCCATAAAGATGCGGCTGCGGTTTGGCGCGTTCCTTGAGGAAAAGAAATGTCGGGATGCAGGCAAAAGCAAAAATTACCGCCGTGATCAGCATGGTGACAGGTACATATTGATCGGCATTATGGTTGTGCGATTGAGCCCAGGTGACATACGCGAGGCAACATGCCAGGCTGAACAAACCGCCCAGATACCCCAGTCCCCATCCCCAGCCGGAAACTTTGCCCAACGATTTGCTTTTGGCTAGTTCCGGTAGAAACGCGGCGATCAGGTTTTCACCGCTGCCAAAGAAAAAATTTGTCAGAACAATCAGTAGAATAGCCAACCATAAATCCCCTGGCCCGGTAAAGTAGAGCAGTGCGGTAAACATGACACAACCAACCGTGGTGATAAGCAGCAGCGGTTTTTTCATCGCGTATGCATCCGCATAAGCACCCATTACGGGTGCAGTCAATATGATTAGCAAATACGAAACCGCTAGCGAAGCCGTCCAGGCAAAGGTTCCCCAATCCTCATTGTTGGCGATGACACTGACGAAATAGGCATTGAATATGGCAGTGATGACAACTGTGGTGTATCCTGAATTGGCAAAATCGTACATCGCCCACGACCAGACCTCGCGTCCACTGACGCCTTCCGTGTAATTCGGTGATTGCGGTTTGTGGTTGGCTTGGATCAATGGTCTGGATTTTTTGAGCTTGTAGTCTGAATAAGTTTACATTATCCGGGAAATCAGCATGGGTTCATTGAGCATCGCGGAAAGTATCCACAAGCGCTTTCAATTTCTGGATCACTGCATGGGCTTCATCCGCTTTAAGCGAGCGAATATGGTGATGATCGTCAATCGCTATAGTGTCAATTCTCAATCGGCTATAGGGAAGATTTTTGCTGGCGATATAATTTTTGACTTCATGCAGCAGTTCTTCCGGTGTCAAGCCGAAGGCCGCCTGCAAGGCTATATCGTATTCCTGATCGTTATTCAGCAAATAGATATACCGGCCAAGTTTTTCCATTGTGTCATGTCCGGCGTAAAGGAAGTAGTGCATCAACGCCCACGCTTGTGAATGGGCATGCGTAAACCCTTTATTATGTTGATAGTTGACTTGATCGGAGAGGAATTCATCCATTGGAATCCAACTGGCGTGACGTTTCAAAAACAGCCAACGATGATATTGTGCCTTGCCGAATGTTACAACACCGTCTTCAACAGTGAATGTTTCAAACAAGGTGGCCAATCCTTCGTCGTACCATCGTGGAATTTTGGCCGGATGTTTGGAAATCAGATAATGGATGAATTCGTGGTAAACAATCGGGAATTGAGGGTTCTCTTCAAAAGGAATGGCATACAAAGCAATATAATTTTTCCCTGAAATGAAATAGCCCCCGGTATTTTCGGAAGGTTTGAATGGCTCAAATGATTTTTTGTCCTTGAAGAGATAAATCCGAACAGGGTCGGGTTCCTCAAAAGGCGGAACGGTGGTGATTTTTAACGCTGTTGTACGGAACGCCTCAAATTCTTTAACAATATCAGTTGCCACCGTTTCTTTTGCATTGGTGTAAACGATAAAATGTTTACTTTGAATGGCTTTCCATTCTTCGAGGTTAGCAAATGGATCGGTCGTTGCACATCCGTTTAAAAAGAAACAGAATACACCAGCAGCCAGAAAAATATTCTTATTGCAACACAAGAGCATATATTCAATAGACAATCGTTTCATTGAAATGGGGTGTTTCTTGAATGGTTATGTATCAGGGCAACAAGAATGTAACATAATCAAAGTCCTTTGGAAATAAAGGTTATCCAATGTATGCGAAAAAATCACATCATCAATGATTCTGAGTGAAGTAAAATGCTTGAGCGTCAAACCGAATACTTATTGCCATAGTTAATTTTGCCGGTTATTTCGAGGTTGAAATAGTCACCTGCGTTTCATGGTGACGCTCAATAATTTAACCAGAAGTGAGATCAAATAACTTCCATCCAGAAAACTATCAAGTATTTGAGGGATTTTTTAGTAGTAGTTCCAATCGAGGGTTATGGATAAAAACTGAATCGTGTAAGCGGTAGTTTTGAATTATTCCAGTATCATAAACTCAAGTAAACGAAATACTTAAAACTGTATTATAATTTGTCGGTTAATAATACTTGTTACATAACTCAGATTAGGCTGGTTTATTTTAGTGTGTGATCAATAAACCTATATTGATTTATGGTTAATAAACACTAGTGAAAAATGGCACAGCCAAAAATAGATAGAGCACTTCACTTCTTATGAAACTTCAGATTGCATCAAAACAAATAGGGCCAAACAAGAAAGGTTTTACTTACATTTATCTGGTGCTATTCTTTTTATTATATGGATGTAGTTCTCTGGAAAAACCCCCACAACAACCAGTAAAAAATACCTTTTTTGAATTCACAAGAGCTTCCGGTGGCGATACTTATGAGTCGCTTGCTCAAAAACATCTGGGTGATATCAGGCATGCCGCAAGAATTAAGGAAATTAACGGTTTAGACAAAGTAGAAGCAAATAAAGAAATAATCATACCCAAATATAATGTCAGGCCTGGTGGATTAACCGCTAAAGGTTATCAGTTGGTACCGGTACTTGCTTATCATCATTTTAGTCGCGCCAACAGCACTAAGCGAATGATTGTTGGGAAAAGGAAATTCGAAGAGCAACTTCGTTTTCTTAGAGATAATGATTATTCTGGCATCACCATTGATCAGTTTTTTGAATTTCTTGATTTTGGCCAGATTCCTGAAAAATCCGTTCTAATTACTGTAGATGATGGTTGGGAATCAACTTATTCGATTGCGTACCCATTATTAAAAAAATACAATTTCCCAGCTGTTCTATATATTCCGACAAATCATATTCAGGAACGAGCAGGTAAATTCTTAAGCTGGGGCCAGATTCGTGAGATGTTGAACGATGAAACAGTGGATATTCAGCCTCATACAAAAACGCATCGAGATTTGACGAAACGACAGCAGAGTGAGTCGTTTTCTACCTATATTAACGCTATACGCTCAGAATTATCCGGAGCGAAGCGGGTTATTTCCAATAAATTAGGGCATGAAACGACATCATTGTCTTATCCTTATGGCGCAACAAATTCATTTGTCAGCGCGCTGGCCAAAGCGGAAGGCTATACTACGGCTTTCACCGTACAACGTGATGGCAATCCCTTTTTTCAGAATAATTTTAATCTCAACAGAGCCATGATTTTTGGCGGGCATAATGAAAGAGAATTCGTTAGAAATATCGACACATTTCATGCCCTTGAATTAGAAACATCAGAGCCTATTGATGAATCACTCAATTTAGCCCGGTTAAAATTTCACAACCCGGAACATTATGAAAATCAAGGATTATGGCGCACTGCCAGGATAACGTGGATGCTTTATCGGGATTGGCTGGTTTCAGAGTTAAATCAAAAAATAGCCAATCAAATCGATGTCAGCGCAGAGGAATATGCAAAAATAGAACAAGTAGACAAGAAAATAATGGCATTAAGCGAAAAGCTGCAAAATATTGCCTCCGAACATTTTAATACAGCATTGGCCACACAGGATCAAGATAACCGTTTAAAAAGTTTATTACTGACATTATTATATGACCCGAAGCACACCGATGCATTGCAAAATTTGAAGCATCTCGATCATCGATTCCGTATGCTTGAATACACGGTCAAACCAAATGATTCATTACGGAAAATAGCCAGATCAATTTATGGCGTGGAACAAAAACACGTTTTGATTCCAATATTTAACAAAGAAATACAAAGTGATCATGATCTAAAGCCGGGTAGCGTTCTAGCGTTACCTCAAAAACCAAAAAAAGAAATTGTAAGAACTCCTGCCCCAGTGAATCAAAATCGGTGTGGCCCGGCAAACAATGCCAACAAATCCAAACAGGAACTGTCTCAGGAGTACTATACCGCAGCTATGCGTCAATTTAACAGCGGAGAAACGGCTAATGCCATATCCAGTTTAAATATTTCGCTTTGTTTTGACCCCGGAAATCAGGAGGCCCAAGATATGAAAGAATTGCTTGATTCCCTCTTGAATTAAATCAATATTATTTGTGATATGGCTAAACGACTTTCATAATGGCTGACTTACTTGTCAAACTTTATGACCTTCAATTTACAGATATCTATCCGGATAATCTTAAAGAAAATGGTATTGAAATCAGACGCAGTTTAGTCCCTGAAAAATTGCTGGTTTCCGCGTGGGTGAATAAAACATTTGGAGCTGCTTGGGCCAGTGAATGTGAGGTATCTTTTGCGCAACAGCCGGTATCCTGTTTTGTCGCTATTAAGTCTGGCCAGTTACTGGGTTTCTCATGTTATAACGCCACTTTCAAAGGCTTTTTGGGGCCCATCGGTGTTGAACCCAAGTATCGATTTATCGGCATTGGTAAAGTATTATTGCTTTCGTGTCTCAAAGCAATGGCTTACCAGGGATATGCTTATGCAATTATTGGCAGCATCGGCGCTAAAGATTTTTTTGATCAATCAATAACAACCTTTGAGATCCCGGATTCTTCACCCGGAGCTTATAAAGGCATTTTAAAATATCATGATTAATTAAGTTCTTCATTCAGGGAAGCAGTAATTCTATCCGAAGGACTTAAAGAAAGACCAAAACTTAGATAGGTAGTGGCTTGCTCGAATGAGCCTTCACTTTTGAGTATTTTCGCTTTAAACAAGCTTTGAAGGGCAATATAGTTTTTTGTTGATTCTAATAAAACATCCTGTTCTTCTATATGTTTGGTTTGTTCCAAAAATCTTTCCCATTGCACAAACACATTCTTTAAATCGGTTAATGAGTGGTCAATTGAAATTGATGCTTTTAACCGATTACCCAGTGCTTTAAATAATTCAGGGTGATCAAATATATAATCCTGGTCTATCATATAAATGGAATCTAGCTGATTAAAAAGTTCATTACCTTGTAATGTATCGGCTTCAAGCAAAGCCTGATATTGAGATAAAAACCCATTGATTTGTTTTGTTCTGGCTTCTTTTATTTTATTTTTCTCAACAATAATAACCTGCTCATCCGGATAATGTATTAATGCATCATTTGCAAGCTGGAATGCAGCAGCATACTCATTACGCTGGATATGGGTTGCAATTTGTCGAGAAAATGATTGCAGGAAAGATGACTTTATACTTCCTAAGATATATTTTTGTTCCAAGTCTGAAAAATCAGCATTAAGGCTATTGATTGTGTGTAAAACCTGACTGAAAGGTTCATTTTCAAGCTTGGCTTGTAACGCTTCAATCACGGCTTTTCGTTTTTGTACGGTATTTAAGGTGTCCGTATGTTTTGTGGATAATGCTTTAAACAAATCACTATCAGCATCTTCGGGACGAAGCATGCGCCAATCTTGTAAATAGCGTTTGGATAAATCAAATCGTCCACTATTTATAGCCGTTGCAATCTTATCTGAATAGGTTTCTCGAACGCGTGGATAACTAAGTATCGTATTTCCGGAATCAATTGCTTGAACTTGCTGACGTATGTCTATTAAAGCTTGCGCATCCAGTTTATCTTGTTTTAGGACTGTGTTATATCGCTCTGATAAAAACTGTAAACGTTCTTTTCTGTTTAAGGCAACATCCTGTTCAAGCGATTTAATCCAGGCAGGCATCGTTTTTTCTTCTGAAAAAACTTTTTTGGCTTGAGAAAACAAATCAGCACCTGCTTCGTATTGATCGGCATTAATTAAGTCTTGCGCGGTTTTTAGATACCAGTTTTTTAATTTATTGTGATTCCGTTGTTCTGCCAGTACCTCTTTTCGAATTGAAGGTTCACTGTCTAGTAAATTCCGAATCAGCCCTTCTAACGCAATATTGTTAGCTGCTAATATCCTTGAAGTAAAAGCTTCTACCTCCTGTTGATGTTCTAACCGCTGAATGAGCGCCAAACGTCTTGGCGAATCTGAAGGTAACATGTCATTCCATATAGCTAAAAGTTTTTCAGCTTTTGGTAGATCATTTATTGCCAAGGCAACTTGTGTTTCTTTATCAAAACGGCTGGATAATTTTGGATTGTTTAAAACATTAATATTGGGATCAATAATATTCAGTTGTTTTGCTGATTCATTCAAACATTCTGATAAATCAATGAGTGTATGTCGTGCATCATTTAAGCATTGATCAAATTTGTCATTTAACACGGCTAACTGCTTATTTCTTGCGTTTTCCACCAAAGTAATCTGGCTGGCTAACATCTTGGAATCAGAATATTGCGTACTAAAGCGATCAGCAATCTTTTTAGCCAAATCATATTTATTTTCATGTATTGCTTGATCAATTAGATTGGCAGAGTGGGTAACTAATAGTCGCCGATTATTTCTTTTGTGTAACAGCCTTTCTTGTATGTCTGTGGTATATTTTTGGATACTGTCCAGCGCTGTTTTCTCAGGTGTCGCCACTGAAATATAATACTCCACCAGCGAACCCCCAACTGCTTCATCATTTACAATTCTTAATTGCAATTCAGAATCCAGATTCTGGAATTTATTGATTGAGTCAGCATTTAAAACTTTAATTCCATCCGTAATTCGTTGTAGCTGCCAGTCATCAACTTTACTACTCAGAATTGGCATGGCTGCGACTATCAGTAATATTAAAGCAGCAACAAGCCCTTTTCTTGGCGGACGCCAATCCGTTTCTATAAGTTTTGGAAACAATTCATGAAAAAGCTTACCGGCAGTTTTTGTCCTGTTTTTTCTTTGAAATGCTAGGCCACGTTCTAATGCTCTAAATTGGGATTTGTTTAACCCTTGGATTAATTCAGGCTTTAATGCTTTTGATTCAGCACTGACAACATTTAAATGCTTATAAGGATGCTTCCCGGTAAGAATTTCATAAATAACGCAACTCAACCCATAAACATCGTCATTGGGTTGAGGATCGGCATCCAGCATCATCTCGAGTGTGGCATATGCCTCGGTTTTAGCGCCAAGGATTCCGGGGTCAAACCGGGTTAACTCGCGATCCTGTTTTTTTGCCAAACGCGCAATGCCAAAATCAATAACTTTGACTTCACCCGTTTCAGGATTATAGAAAACGTTACTGGGTTTAAAATCAAGATGAATCACTCCCTCTTGGTGTGAATATTCAAGTGCATCGCACATGCCTTTGATGATGGGTCGTGCCTGTTTTATGCTCACGCCATCCGGATGGCTCCGAATAAACTTGTCGAGAGACATGCCAGGAAGAAATTCCATGACAATAAATAATAGATTTTCGTCTCGGTTAAGTTCGTAAGCACGCACCAGGTTTGGGTGTATCAGTTTCTTATAACGTGCAAATTCACGAACCAGTGCTTTTAATGCAAATTCTTTACCTTGGAATTCTTGGTTAAGAAATTTGATAGCTACAAACCGATCATGGGATTCTCCTGCATCCTGTATCAAATCAAGCGCTTTCCAGACTTCTCCCATACCACCTTCACCAATCTTTGAAACTAGGCGGTAGGTGTCTCGAATAACCACATTGGGCTCTAGTTTTTTCTCCTGCCCAGCTTTGTGCCAGCTTAATAGCTTATTTAATAGCATTGAGTTGCCGGTCATGCCTGGTGAATCACTATCTAAGCTTTTTCTATACTTTTCTGATGGATCCTTGTTGGACGAATCATGGCTAGACAATTCTGCTTTACTTTCATTAATGTTATCAACGAGATGGGTCTTGCAATCAGACTCAAGCAAGGCAATTTTATTTAGCAGGGATTCAATGACACTTGTCGACAGACCGGAATTCTGAACAAATTTTTGCAATTGTATAAAAAATTCTTCCGATGGTTGATCACAAGCCTTGATCAAGTCATCTACCTGCTGGATTAACAAATCAGCATTAAGTTCACCATCATTAAATGCCTTGGTTAGCTTGGTTAACTTGGTTAGTTCATTTAAATAAAGGGTCTCGTTCACTGCTTACCTGCCATTAAAAACTTAACGAAATTAAAACATTGCGCCATTTTTATTTAATTCAGTAACATATAGAATTAATTTAATGCCGGTTAAAAATAATTCTTCATTCTCATCGATATTAGAGCAGAATAATATGTTAAGCTCAATAATAAGCGTAAAAATAGTATTATCTCTTATCAATTCCAGTTTGGCTGAAGATTAACCTGAGCTAATCTACTGATATATCCGCGTTACTAGTAAATAATCAATTCGGGAAATTTAGTTGGCAATCGATTGCAAAATACCACTTAGCTTGAACCCGATTAATAAAATGTTATTCTTCATACTGCTATTAACTGCTGACTGATTTTTTGTTGGACAATTTATATCATAATTGAATTGCTTAACGAGTTATTTTTATCACAACCATTTCAAGATAGCGAACAATTGTCAAATGTATAATCCTAAAAACCTCAGTTGAACGTTAGAAAGAAGTACAAACTTGATGAATAAAGCTAAACATTTCAGGAAAATTCCTTAACCTGATGAGATACAGTCAAACGAATAATATAATTGTTTCTTGCGCGGTGTTATTTTATTCAAAACCTTGCCCAATCGCGCCATAAGCTAATCAAGGTTGACCCCATTTTTTCAAGGTGACAACAAAAATGAAAGAAAAAAAGAAGGAACGTTCGGAATTTGCACGTTGGAGTTTCAAACATGCGTGCATTTCCGCAACTCTGGCGGCCCTTGCTGTTCTTGGATATCGGTTTGGGATTATCAATCACCAATTTGCGGTGGTCATTCTCATCGGTAGTGCAGCTCTGGGGATGATGGCCGTGCTATCTGCCATTGTGAGTATTCTCGCTATAATTACAGCAGTTGAGACTAAAGTGACCGGTGCGCTCCTGGCAATCACAGGATTCATACTTGGCCTTGCAGTTGTAGCGCCCGTTTTTCAAACCATCCAGGCTGGATATAAAGTGCCGCGTATTCATGACATCACAACGGATCTGCACAACCCACCAGCCTTTGTAGCGATTGCTGCGATACGTACAGCGGACCACAACCCGATTGATCGGAAAACGCCGGCCCAGCTTACCGAACTTCAGCAGGCTGGATACCCCGATATTGGCCCGTTATTGATCGACAAAGATCCGGCCCAGGTTTTTGAAGATGCCGTCTCATTAGTCAAGGCGCGCGATTGGGAAATTGTTGCTGCTACAGCTGAGAATGGCATGATTGAAGCAACTGCTACGACCCGGATTATGGGCTTTAAGGATGATGTTGTGATACGCATAACGGCTAAAGAAGGTCAATCAATCGTTGACATGCGATCTGTCTCGCGTATCGGCATTAGCGATATGGGCGCCAATGCCGCACGTATCAAGCTGTTTCTGAATGACTTAAGCAACGTGTAGTCAATTCTCACAGCGGTTATTGCTGCTTGACTTGATAGCTTGCCTCAAGATTCGTTATGCCTTGTTTTCAGATTCAGCCCAGTCCGCGAGGTGAAACCGGGCGTCAATATATTACAGCGCAAGACGCGATCGCTTTAGCTACGATCGCTGCGGTTATTAATTTGGGGAAGGCTCATTACGCCTTCAAATATTGCAGATTCCACATTTCTATATCGCATGCAAGGATGATAACTCGTCGCGCACAGTCTGAGGAATATTATGCTTGCTATCGCTAATTTCTTCCTGTGCTTTGGCAAATGCATCGAAAAAGATGATCTTGAAGCGCGCATCGCGTGAACCCATAAACAATCCCGATAAAATTAAAAATCCTGCACATGTGATCCAGTGTAAATCGTTGCTTCCTTGTTCTATGAAATTTTCTTTGCTGAACGTGGCGCCGCAATCACGCTTCAAATCACGCAGGGCATGAATGATTTCGTTATGACTGCGGGCGAAATATTTTGCAATAATTTCCGTGTTTGTTACCGCCTTGTTATGCGCAACGCATACTAATTTTTCCATAATTATCTCCGTTTGTATCTGATTTTAAGATCAAAACATGTCAGATAAACGATACTGACCGCTGTGAATCTACAAACAATTAACTCAAGTTACCAATCAAATCGGCAAATATCGTTTGCCATTACTTCAATACATGAATGTTTCATAATTTATTGAAGTAATTTTGAAGAACTTTATCCCTGTTTCATTATTAAAAAAATTGTCCTTTAGTCATACATAAATATGGAAATGTATTCCGCAGCGATCAAAGTGGTCGCGAACAAAAGAACTATACTAAATGACTGTTGACAATGCGAATATTCACAAATCCTCATCCGATAAGCTAAATAAATCAAACAGCAGGCAAAACCTGTATAAGGTTACGCCATCCAGGATAAAAATTAGTTTTACAGGAAATAAAATGACTGCAAGGAGTGTTTAACAAGTCTGCTGTATCATTTCCCAAATCTCGCAAGTTCCAATTGGCTATTGACCTAAATTCATACTAACTTGCAGATTAAATGTTGCAACGCAAGACCAGTCCCCATATTTTCTTACTTCAGGGTCGTTAAAGAAGTGTCGGTATGGTTTACAGTTTACCGTCTGTCATACTAAGCGAAATTATTAACTCATTGATAGATAGGTGCAATTAACTTCTGGAATGATTGTTGCTTGATTAATTATTAACAGGCAACATTTAATGGTTAGTGACTGGTGCTTTTGAAGCTAGGTCACTCAGGGATAATAGTTCCAATAATATTTTTTCCTGGCCAATGATTTAATCCTGCAGTGTTTTTTGCAGATTATACGATTTAAAAGTCACCGGGCCGGGACATCAATGCGGAGGTTTATTGTGATGAAAAAAGAAAACAGTATTGAAAACAGTGATGACGATGTGGCAGATGGCTTTGCGCCGGACAGCAGAATTGTCGAAATTGTCAACAGAATTGAATTGGCCAGAAGCAATTACGACGATGCAGAGACTGCTGCCATTGGACGGGCATCGTAGACAATGGATTATCAGAACGTACAAGGTCAGGTCTTTGCATTGCGCTGCGCACCAAGAATCAAGCGGTAGTGCTGGAATGCAAAACCTGGCCCATTGTTTATATGGGGGATTTAATCGAGATGATCGATGGCCTTGCTATTCTTCCCGTAAAGTTTCATCTCGAAAACCACGAATCAACCGTAATTCTTGAGTCCCGGATATTTTGACGATATGTTCATCAATTGGTCAGGATAACCAGGTATCTGCATGTAGCCTGGATAAGTTTACGCCATCCAGGATGAATTTTTGTTACATGAAATAAAGCGATTGCAAGGTGCGTTTAACAAACAATTGTTCTGTGTTGCTTTCCCGGATTCCGCAAGCTCCATCCGAGCTACTTGCTGAGTTTAAAGGTCCAAAGGGGTATTTCTTTGTGATGGATCTCTTTTGAAGGATTGTATCAGTGTATGGGGATCGATTTCTTGCCTATGGTTTCTGGCTGCCGATGCCCACCACTTGAGTTGAGTGAAAGCTCGACCAAAGTAGTTAGTCCATCCTTCAGAATCCACATTTTTAAGAAAAGAACCGTCATCAGCGAGTACTTCATGCGCTTTGGGGATATGAACCATAGCTGAAACGGGTAAACATCCAAGCTCTGATAGAAAAGTACGCATTCCTACCGCAGCTCTTGCGCCTCCCCATTGTCCCGCTGAATAGGTAACGATTGCGCTTGGCTTGTAGGAGAAAATCGAACTTCCGAAATGATTGAGTAAATGAGCCAAAGCTGGACTCATGGAATGATTGTACTCAGGGCTCACCATGACATATCCGTCAGCAGCTTCTATCTTTTCAGCCAATGCTCGAAGGTGAGGCGGTGCTTTGGATCGTGCGTAAGCAAAATAAGGTTTGAATAGGGGGCCAAAATCCAAGTCCAACGGATCAATCAGCTCTGTTGAAGGATCGCCTTGATAATACGACGCACAGGCCTTTGCTACTCTCAGACCAAGTCGTGGAGGATTGGGTGGCGTACTATTGCGTACCGATCCCAGAAAAACAAGGAATCTCATTGGTGTTCCAAATTTACCCCTAATAATGTTATGAGACTTATTATATTGTATTCATGTATCGTGTGTAGCCTGGATAAGTTTACACTATCCAGGATAAGAATTCGTGTTACAGGAAATAAAACCGATTACATGGTGCGTTAGAAGATCAAAGGGGTGCAATAACGCTAAAGGATCAAAGAAAG
>JAGRFM010000055.1 GCA_020446045.1 Nitrosomonas sp. | reverse complement strand
TGAGCAAAACTAGCAGTGCAATAATGACGCCAATCAATGCCAGTGAAAATGCGTGGATGAATGCAGCGACAACCGCATCCCCGGCTTCCAGGCTGATTACGGGTACACCGGTTGCACCGGGTGACACGTCTTGCACCGCGCGTACAAAGCGGGTTAACGCATTGTTGTCATCAATGTTTTCAGTCGGATAAATTGCAATGCGGAAAATGTTATCGTCACTCAGCCAATGTGTCTTGATTGATGCGGGTATGGTTTGTCGATCGAAAGGTTCGGCTTGCAGTGCAACCTGTAAACGCTGGATAGACTCGGGTAGTAGATGCAACAAATCATGAGAGACTGCCGATAACAATTCCTTTTGTGCTGCTGTCGTACCGATTTGGTCAATCCGGTTCAGTAGAGTTGATAGTGAAGCATATAATGTCTGAGCGGCTGGAACTGCAGAATGTCCCGGCTTTTCGGTGATGAATCGGTTTAAAGCCTCTGATAATTTGTTTAAGGCGATGCGTTGTTCGTCTACATTAATTTGTTTTTGTGTTATGGGTGCAAATGTTATTGGCCCTAGCGTCATTGCCATTTCATCGATTAATGCTGTTTTTTCGTCCTGATCTTCCGGAACGAGGTCAAGTACGGTAACTGCCTTGTCAACTTCGGGCAGGGATTTTAATTGCCGTACCAGTTGTTCAGTATCTGCCTGATCATCCTCCAATGCAATAATATGCCAGGGTGAATCGTCAGTATTTTTCAACAAATCCCGAAAAGCTTTTACCGATTCGACACGCGGATCGTTCAAATTAAGCAGGTTATAGTCGAAACGTATTTGCGGGAATGCGGCTAACGATAACACTACAGTCGCAATCGTGAGCAGGTAAATTGTTTTGCGGGAATGGGCGGGCCACTCCAGGGTGCGGTGGAGCGGGTTGATGGTGATGAGCGGTTTGATCGGGCGCACTGGGAAGAAACGCTGTAATGCGGGTACGATAGTCAGTGTGACGATCAGGCTGATGATCATGCCCGATCCGGAAATCAGCCCCAATTCCGCCACGCCGTCATAAGTCGTCGGCATAAAGGCATAGAAACCGATGGCAGTGGTTACGGCGCAGATCATTAATGCGCTTCCGATGTCTCCACTGGCTTTGGGCAGAGATTCAGTGACCGGTAGGCCGGTGCGGTGGACTTCTTCATGCCGCAGGATAAAGTGTATGGCATAGTCAACACCGAGGCCGATGTAGAGTACCGCAAAGGCAATTGAAATCAGGTTCAAGTGTCCGACGGCTAACGTGGCAAATGCAGCGGTCAGCAGTAATCCCAGAACGAGACTGAGAAGCACTGTGACGATCATGCCGATTGATCTAAGTGCAATGAGCAGTACGACGATAACCAGTGTCAGTGCTATCATGCCGGCATCCTGTGCGCCACGCATGGCGCTGTGCAATTCGTCGTAAGCTAGAGCCGCTTCGCCGGTAATACGAAGTTTAACGGGTGATTCTGCGGTGATTCCCAATTTCCCGGCTGTTTCACGGATTGCATTCATCGGTTGTTCGGCAGCAAATAGCTGGGCGTAATCCAGTTTTGGCCGGGTCAGGATGATTTCATGGTAGTGATCGGCCTGCTGTGCGCCATCAAGTAACATCTGCCATGACAGCGCGCGTGGTGTATCAGCATGGCGGGCATTCAATGTGGCGCTGACGCCATTGAAGACGGCGTCCAGATCCAGAGCCCTGCCATTCGTGATTTCAACGACGGCATCGGTCAGTACCGAAGCAAAAGTATCGAGTGTCAAATTATCCGCCAGCCGTGCGATCAGCGGTTGTGCGGCTGCAAGCCGGTCGGTGATTTTTTCAAGCTCGTCGATATCCTTATACAGCAGGCCATTTTGTTCAAAAAAAGGATCGCCGCTCGGGTAACTGGTTTCGTAGAAATGTTCCGTATCGTTCTGTAGATGAAAATTTAATTGTTTTGCCGCAGCATGAGCTTGTTCTGGGGTTGGCGCATCGACAACCAGCAGAAATGCCTCCTCATATTGCGGGAAAGCTTCTTTATACCGCTTGTGATTGACACGAAAGGGAATTTCTTCAGACAGCATGTCAGTAGTATCGGTGTGGATGCCCAGATTATTTGCGGTATATACAATACTGATACTGGCAACAATGACTGCCAATAAAATAACCCAGATTGCCTGTTGATGCGAAAACGCTGCCCAGCGTGAAAAAATGCGGTAGCTGGCGCTGTTTGAAGTTTCCACGAAAATAGCCTATGTTTTTTTATTTAGAAAGAGTGGCAAATAGGTGTTGTCGCAATTGTGTGTTAATTGTGTTCAGCTTCTGTTATTTTGACGTTCAGCATGTCGATTAGCGCTTGAAAACCGTCTCGCTGCATGATAGAGCGGTATTCGCTTCGTTTTATCGCCAGGTCACTGACACCATCAAATAAGATGTTGATGATAAGCCACTTTCCTGCATTTTGATGCAGGACATAATCAAAATTAACAGGAGTGCCATTGCTTTGTATTAGCTGACTGCGCACCAGTTTTTGATCCCGTGGCAGATCCCGTTGTTCTATAAATTCGAATTGCTCACCTTCGTGCTGCTTGAATTGTCCGGCGTATGTCGCAATGCTCAGTTGCCGGAATGTTTCAATAATTAAATCCTGTTGCTCAGAACTTAATTCGAACCATAATGTAGCGCCGAGTATTGTTTTGATAATCAATTCAATGTCATGGGTGCGGTTGACAGCGTCGGTTAAGAATTCAACCCGTCCGGCGTAACCCATTTGTTCACCTTCGCGCATGGATTGTAATAACGACTGCTGTAGGTCGTAGACTGTCGCATATGCGCTATCCGGTTCCGGCAGTTCCGCTTCGCTTGCTTTTGCGATTTTGACGACAGAAATTAATGGCAAGATGATGACGCTGACAAGTATCAGTATCCAAGGTAATTGTTTAATGATTTGTTTTGCTTTCATATTGACGATCTTTCCAGCGGGCACGCTCTCCACGCCAGAAACGAATTGCGGAGGTCCATGTCATGGCCAGATATAATGTTCCGATGACAGGCAGTGCAACCGCCCACAGGGGAGTGCGATGGTAATAATTTAAAGTTGGCGCGTAGGCAAGAAACATTGCTGCCCATACGATGGTGCTGATCATATAAGTTTTCAGATCAGGCAGCAACAAAAATACAAATGGCGCTAGCCAGAACATCGAAATCATAATGACAGTACATACCATTAATAAGATGGATGAATAATTGAGCTGCGTGTAAGCGGTTCTGGCGACCATTTCCCATATGGGTTTAAGTCCGTGATAACCACGGTGGCTGCGCGCGGCGTGACTGAGACCCAGCCAGATGTTTTTTCCGGAATGTTTGATTTGCTTGGCCAGCGTGCAATCATCTATGAGTGCGTTATGCAGGCTTCCGAATGCTCCGATGGAACGTAACGATTGCGTTTCAACAAGGATGCAGCCACCAGCAGCAGCGGCCATGCGGGTGTCCGGTTTGTTAGCCAGGCCAAAAGGGTAAAGTAATTTGAAGAAGAATATGAACGCCGGCATTAACAAGCGTTCAATGGCGTTTTCCATAGGGGGAGTTGCCATTAACGATACCAGCGAACGATTTTCAGCTTGCACTTTTTTTCTTAAGGTTGAAATAATGCCGGGTGCTAAAGTAATGTCTGCATCCAGCAGTAGCACGTATGGCGTTTTTACCTGTCGCAGGCCTTGCTCAAGCGCCCAGAGTTTTCCGCTCCACCCTGTTGGTGGTGTGGTACCGGAAATGACTTGTGCTCCCTTTTCTTGCGCCAGGCGAGCGGTATCATCGGATGATTGATCATCAATGACAAAAATCTGTAGGTTTTTGCCCTGGACAGTCACGCCATCCAGGGTTTGTTGAATATAGGGCGCCTCGTTTCGTGCCGGAATTAATACCGTAATGTCGTGAAGATCCTGTTTGGCGGAGAGGCTGAGGTCTGGTTCGATCTGTTCGCGCACACTGGCTGGACGCCAGGGAAGCAATAGAATACTCAGCCAGCAGATAATTCCAAAAATACCGCCATATATTGCACCATTCAGCAATAGCTCAATCATTTGCTTCAACCGAATCAGGCCGGTTTCGAGTGTTTACCGGGACATTTGATTCGGATTATTTATTGGAAATGGTAACGGGTATATCAGCCAGTTTTTTTGGTTTTTTATTTTCTTCGGTGATCCATTCCGGAATAGGTTCGGCAACCATTTCCCCGCTTGTTCTGGGACCTTTTACGGATGTCACAAAAGCTTTCCAGGGGTGATTTAAAGTGTCTTCCACCGCAGTTGCTTCATATCCGCAATGCGCCATGCATTGTGCGCATTTCGGATTGTTGGCGTTGCCGTATTTATCCCACGGTGTGGTATCGAGTAGTTCCTTGAAAGAGTTGACATAGCCTTCGTCGGCCAATAGATAACATGGCTTTTGCCAGCCAAACACGTTACGCGTCGGATTTCCCCATGGTGTGCATTTGTAATCCTGGTTGCCTGCCAGATAATCCAGGTAAAGCGCGGAATGATTGAGCTTCCATTTGCGCTTGAGTTTTTTTCCGATTTCAAAGATACCGCGAAACAGTTTTTTAGTATCGGTCCCTTTAATGAAGACATCCTGTTTGGGCGCATGTTCATAACTGAAGCCTGGAGCAATGGTCACGCCTTCAACACCGAGTTCTGTTACATAATCGAGGAATTCTGCGACGTCTTCAGGGGTTTCACCCTGAAACAGCGTGCAATTAATGGTGACGCGAAAGCCTTTGTCCAATGCCAGTTTAATGGCTTCAACAGCGCGATCAAAGACGCCTTCCTGGCAGACAGAAGCATCATGACGTTCTTTCATGCCATCAAGATGCACTGAAAACGTTAAATAGGGTGAAGGGGTATAGTCATTGATTCGTTTTTTGAGTAACAATGCATTGGTGCATAGATAAACATACTTTTTTCGTTTAATGATGCCTTCAACAATTTGCGGCATTTCTTTGTGCAGTAAAGGTTCTCCCCCTGGGATCGAAACCATGGGAGCACCACATTCGTCAACGGCCTGCATGCATTCTTCATACGATAAGCGTTTATCAAGAATTTCCTCGGGGTGTGCAATTTTTCCACATCCTGCACATGCCAGATTGCAGCGAAATAACGGCTCAAGCATTAAGACCAAAGGGTATTTTTTATTACCTTTAATTTTTTGCTTGATTAAATAACTGCCAACTGCTAGCTGCTGACGTAAAGGAACTCCCATGTATAACCTCCAAATACTTCATTAAACAACGAATTGAATTTTTGATAACTCAAGAATTTCACAATTGATAAAAATGGTATAAGTAATCAATTCGTTAAAATTTTTAGGTGTGAGAATCGCGCCGAATCAAAAAGCCTTTGATCCATGACGCGGTAAACGTTTTGACAAATAATAAAACTGCGTTTGATTATAACGTAACTTGCTTGACGACTAAAATAGCTACATCGAATATTTCAAATGAGGTCTTATTTTATGTGGGGGGGAAATAAGCCCTGGTTGTTGTTCAATTGGTTTGCAACAAATGTCAGTGACTGTTTTGTAAATATTTTTGTATAAAAACAACACTACATGCTTGATGCGTCAAGTAACAGCTCAGATAAAGCCATTATAGTGCAGGGGTATCAATAAAGCTGATATCCCTGCTTTGTGATAATCGAGAGGATCTTGGGTTTAGTAATCAACACCCAATGCGCGCAGTGTTTCCTTGGTTAATTCACCGGAAGCCAGGTTGTTGTCTTGTTGAAAGCTTTTGAGTGCGTTTATTGTTCTTGGTCCGCTGATGCCGTCAGCCGGCCCGGGCTGGTAACCGGCATTAGTCAGTGCCTGTTGAATCTGACGTATCAAATTAGGCGTGGCAGCAACAACTTCATCCGCATCTTCTATGATAGCTGCGACAGGCTCAACAACTGATGTCTCAATTGCGTCAGTTATAGTTTCACCAACTTCTGTGGCTTCGTTAACGATATCTTCTGCGCTAGGCGTATTATCTTCCACAGCGCTGATCAAATCGTCGGTGGTCTCGGAAATTGCGTCTCCGGTTTCGTCAACAGCATCACCAAATGTGTCTGACAGGTCGTTCAGAATTCCTTCCATGGAAGCGGTTTCTTCTTCAAGACCTAAATCATCAAAGGACTGGATTTCTTCAACAGTTTCGAAGCTGCTGATTGGCTCGGGCTCAATGATAGTCGCTCCACTTCCTTCAATCTCAGCGCTTTTTTCTTTCCAATCGGTATTCTCTGCTTCATTTTCAGCATCACCGCAGCCTGACAAAACCGCAGTTGTAAACAAAAAAGCGATACTTGTTGATAAGATTCGTATTTCGCGTGATTTCATTGATACCCTCCGTATATTTGAAAACAAAGTCAAAAATTGCAAATAGCTAACAAAACCAATGATAATTCGAAATTCCTTCAATGTCTTTTAAATGTTGGAAAAATCATTGTTAAACTGAGTTTATGTGTAATATACAACACTCATGTTTATATTTATAGATTAAACGGTTGTGGCGTAATTTTGAATGCTTACGATTAGTTTGTATCCAAGAAAAATAGGTGTAAAAGAAAAATGATCGGTTAAATCGTATTGCCCCATTTCAACGAATATAAGACTAATTTAAATTACAGTAAATTGCCAATTTTTTTGTTTCTCTGAGTTATATATGCGTCGGTAAACCATTCATGAACAGTCATAATACAAATGTCCGGCATTTATGTTTGATTGGTGGAGGGCATAGTCATGCGATTGTTGCCAAACGACTCGGTATTCATCGGGTTCGAGGTTTGAATGTTACGCTAATCAGCACCGACCGGCTTACGCCTTATTCAGGGATGTTGCCCGGTTTGATTGCCGGCCATTATACAATGGAATCGTGTCATATTGACTTGATGCGGCTCTGTCAGTGGGCGGAGATAAAATTTATAAGCAGTTCGGTCAACAAAATAGATACCAATAATCGACTGGTTTACAGTGATCGGGCTGAGCCGGTCAAATATGACTGGCTATCAGTCAATACAGGTTCTCAACCGGATTTAAGTGGAATCTCAGGAAGCGATCAATGGGGGTGTGCCGTTAAACCGGTTAAGGACTTTCTGCAACAGTGGCGGCTTTGGTTGGGTGTAAATGCAGATTCAAAACGGAAACAGCGGATTGTTGTCGTTGGAGGTGGTGCGGCTGGTGTCGAAGTAATGCTGGCAATGTATTACAGAATCAAAAAGAATACGTCAATTAATGCGGTTTTTACGCTCATCAATGCAAGCCAAACGATTCTTTCATCGTATAATCAATCGGTGCGGTATTTTTTTCAGAAGCATATGCAATTATTGGGTATTATTGAAGTCTGCAATGCTTCTGTGATCGCCATCGATAAAGACTATCTGTATCTCAAGAATGGAGCATCGATAGCTTATGATTTTGTCGTATGGACAATTCGGGCCGGTGCGCAGAAATGGCCATTTGCCAGCCATTTAAAATGTGATCAACGAGGATTCATATTAGTCGATCAATACTTGCGCAGTATCTCGCATCCTGAGATTTTTGCAGCTGGAGATTGTGCGGCGTTCATGCCGTGTGAGCTGCCCAAAGCAGGCGTCTATGCTGTTCGTCAGGGCGCTGTTTTGTCGAAAAATATCATGGCGGCGCATCATAAGAAGTCACTTGTGTCTTATGAGCCACAACAACGTTTTTTGAGTTTGCTGACTACTGGGCCCCGGTATGCCGTAGCATCTCGAGGAAGCATTTTCTTCCATGGAAAATGGGTGTGGTATTGGAAGAACTATATAGATCGTGGCTTTATGAAGCAGTTTAAGGTTTGTTTTTTGTTGATATGTTTGTCTAATGCTGAACCAGGCTTTGATTACTTGTGTTCATGCTTTTTTTAACGTTTGTTGTTTTGATGCAACACCCGTCTAATATTGCCTTGACAGGCATTAGCACCTTATATAAGCTGCGCTTTGGTCAAATATGACACAATATAATTGAATCATTAAGTAATGTCAGCGGTCAGCGTTTGAACGGAAAATATCCAACAAGCCGAAAGAATTGGATAAATATGAGAGCAAAGGATCAGAGTTGGCACGCAATATTGGAATTTCTTGCTGAAAGAAGCAAGTTTAAGAAAAGTACAAGTTATATTACTTCGAGGGGAAGATCTTGAGTTCGACAATAACCAAGTTGAACGCTCCGCTTACGCAGGCGTTTGATTTTCAGCCTTCCAGCGAAACGCAATTAATGCCAACACCGACTCGTAATACGCTCGCACAGCGGTTGGTGGGTTTTGAAACACTAACCGATGCGCTGGAATATGCGGCACAAGGGATTACTGGATATAATTTCTATGATGCACGAGGTAAACTGCGATCGATTCTGCCTTATAGCTTGCTTAGAAACAATGCTCGTAACTTGGCTAAGCGCTTGGTGGGATTCGGATTGGAGCGAGGGAGCCGGGTTGCTATCATAGCTGACACTTCACCAGAATTTGTAGAGCTGTTTTTTGCTTGCCGTTATGCGGGGCTTGTTCCTTTTGCAATGCCGGTTCCTGTAAATCTGGGCAGTCATGGTGTCTATGTTCAGCAATTAAAAGGAATGCTGGAAAGTAGCCAGGCCAGTCTGGCATTTGCAAATCTTGATTACATTAATTTTCTCGCAGAAGCAGCTGAAAAAGTCACTCTTTTAGAATGGGTAGGTACACCCGCCCAACTTAATGAACTGCCGGCACAGGAAGTGACCTTACAACCCAATCAACCGGATGAGGTCGCCTATTTGCAATTTACATCGGGTAGTACACGCATGCCGCGAGGTGTTGTAATTACTGAGCGCGCCTTGATGTGTAATTTGATGGGAATTGTGTGTAATGGTCTGGAAATAACACCGGATGATCGTTCTGCATCCTGGTTGCCTTTTTATCATGATATGGGTTTGGTTGGCCTTGTATTGGCACCGATGGTGACGCAAATTTCGGTTGATTATCTGGCGACACGCGATTTTGCGATTCGTCCGTTACAATGGCTGCGCCTGATTAGTCGTAATCGTTGTACTGTTGCATTCAGTCAGCCGTTCGGACTCAAGTTATGCACTATGCGTGTGCGCGAATCGGATTTGAAAGAACTCGATTTGAGTTGTTGGCGCGCAGCAGGAATTGGCGCTGAAATGATTCGCCCGGATACACTGAGAAACTTTGCAGAGAAATTTGCTTCGGCCGGATTCAATGGGAACGCTTTCTTGCCGTGTTATGGATTGGCGGAATCAACGCTGGCTGTTACCTTCTCAAAAATTGGCAGCGGCTTTCATAGCATCCAGATCGATAGTAAAGCGCTGATCGATAAACGGATGGCCGTCAGGTTGCAGGCAGAAGGCCGTAAAAGTAATGAGTTTGTCAATTGTGGCCGGCCTTTACCGGGACACATTGTTAAAATCGTGGGTGAAGACGGGCAACCATTAGAAGAACGTATGCTGGGCAGTGTGCTGGTCCAGGGTGCGAGTGTTATGTCGGGTTATTATAATAATCCAGTAGAAACTGAAAAAGCGCTCAAACCGGATAACTGGCTTGATACGGGTGATATCGGTTACCTGTATGATGGGGATTTGTATATTACCGGCCGTCGTACGGATGTCATTATTGTGAATGGCCGTAATATTCGTGCGCAAGATGTCGAGGAGCTGGCTGAACAACAACCTGAAGTCAGGTCAAGAGAAGCATCGGCATTCGGCGTAAACGATGAAGATGGTTCCACGACAGTTGTTTTGGTTATTGAATGTCGGTTGACGTCTGTAACCGAGCGTCATGCGCTGATTAAACGTCTGCAGCAGCTGGTTTATATGGCGTTTGGCGTTAACTGCATTGTAGAGCTTGTTCCGCCGCATACCTTACCAAGAACTTCATCAGGAAAGTTATCACGTTTTGCTGCACGACAAGGTTATATACAACGCACCAATCTGAATGATCAATTGGCTGTCGTTGAATCTGGAGACCGCTAATTTGTCATGCAAAAATTAGTAGCTGTTACTGGAGCTACTGGTTTTATCGGCCGTCAACTTATCGATACACTAGTTGATGCAGGCTGGCATATAAAGGCGATCACAAGAAAAAAAAAAGCGGATACGTGTGCTGTAAAATGGCTGCATGGTGACTTGGATCAACAATCAGTTCTAAATGAACTGGTTGAAGGTGTTCATGCAGTCATTCATTGTGCCGGCGCTGTCAGGGGCAGTTCATATGGTGAATTTGAGCATACTAACGTAACAGGTACTGAAAATCTATTACATGCCGTTTCACAACAAAAGCAACTGCCCAAATTATTACTAATCTCTTCACTGGCCGCCAGACAACCTGAGTTGTCCTGGTACGCTCAAAGTAAATACCAAGCTGAACAGCGCGTAATTCATCATTCACCCGATTTGTCCTGGACAATCTTCAGGCCCACTGCAGTTTATGGACCCGGAGATAAAGAAATGAAACCACTTTTTCAGGCAACCAGCAAAGGACTGCTTCCTGTCGTTGGGAAATTACAGAATCGATTCGGTTTGATTCATGTCGATGATCTGATTTCGGCAATCCAGACCTGGTTGAATTTAGATGCGCCGTGTCCGGGTATTTTTGAGCTTGATGACGGCACGCCGGGTGGATATACTTTTCCATCATTGGCCGAAATTGCACGGGAAATTTGGAACAGGCCTGTTCATTGTATAATAGTGCCGTATTTCCTGATACATAATCTTGCTGTCATGAATCTTTGGTTGGCTAGAATCTTCCGGTATTCGCCCATGCTGACGCCAGGAAAGGTAAAAGAGTTACATCACCATGATTGGGTATGTGATAATACGCCTTTAATTCATGCATTGCCTGACTGGAAGCCTCGTGTGCGCTTGCATGATGCCTTACCATTAATAGTGTAGCTATGCTTTAAATGCGTTATGACAGATAATAATTACGATGAAATCGTCCAATTGCTTTGTGATCGTCTAAGCAGTTTGGCAAGTGCAGATGTAAACATTACAGCAGAAACCAATTTAATCAGCGATTTATCCATTGATTCAATTAAACTGCTCAATCTCATTATGGAAATTGAAGACGCATTCGATATTTCAATTCCGATCAACGCGCTGGCAGATGTGCAAACAGTGCATGAACTGGCGTGTCTTATTGCCAAAATTAAATCCGCATCCTGAACAATGAATTTACTGGAAAAACTTGACGCCGCTGCGGCGGCAAGAAAAGCAATGTTGCCTGAAGGCGTGGGTGCTTTTGGGATTCCGATAGAAGAAGTGTACTCTGCGACTGAAGCCAGAATCGGTGAGCGGCGGGTTTTATTGCTTGGTACTAACAATTATCTGGGGCTGACATTTGCACCGGAATGCATTGAAGCCGCACATAAAGCTTTGGATGAAGAAGGAACGGGTACAACCGGTTCGCGCATGGCAAACGGCAGCTATTATGGTCATCGGGCACTTGAACGCGAGTTTGCGGATTTCTATGATTGCTGTTCGGGGATTGTATTTACCACCGGTTATCAGGCTAACCTGGGTACTATCTCCGGGCTGGTTGGCCGTGGCGATACCGTTTTGATCGATGGTGATTCACATGCCAGCATTTTTGACGGCTGTATTTTGAGTGGCGCGGAAATTATTCGCTTCAAACACAACGATATGGCCGATATGGAGAAACGGTTGCGCCGATTGGGTGGTCGAGCGGAAACAACGCTGATTATTGTCGAAGGCATTTACAGCATGCTGGGGGACCAGGCGCCGTTACCCGAAATTGTTGAACTCAAGAATAAATACAACTGTACTTTGCTGCTCGATGAGGCGCATTCATTAGGCGTCCTGGGAGAAACGGGGCAGGGACTGGTTGAGAAAACCGGCTTGCTGAAAGAAGTCGATTTTATAACAGGTACATTCAGCAAAAGCCTGTGCAGTATCGGTGGATTTTGCGTCAGTAATCATCCGCAACTGGATCAATTACGTTATGTCAGTCATCCGTATATTTTTACAGCATCACCGTCTCCCGCAACGATTGCATCCACGCGTGCCGCTTTGCAATTATTGCGTAATGGCAGTGATTTGCGGAAGCAACTATGGAAAAACTGTACACAACTCTACACAAGGCTCAAGGAGACTGGCTATATACTAGGCCCGGAACCGGGGCCCGTGATTGCTGCGATACTCGACAGTCCTAAACAGGCACTGCAAATCTGGCATCGCTTGCTGGAAAATAATATTTATGTGAATCTGATTCTGCCGCCAGCAGCGCCAGATGGAAAATCATTGGTGCGGTGCAGCGTTAATGCAGCGCATACGACTGAGCAAATAGCGCATGTAGGCGAAACCTTTGCAAAGCTTTACCATGAAGTTTTACAGCCCTAATGTAAAAAGATCTGGTCTTGTCTGATTTTGATTAATTTCGCTTGCATTTATTCGGATAATGCTTCCGCACTGAGCAGTATGACTTCAATCTCTTCTATGATTTCTTCCTGACGCACCTTGTTATAGTTCATTTGTAATTGCGTTTCTTTCTTTTCAAGAAGATGTATGGCCTTTTCCATATGTTCGAGTCGCATACGGTTCTCCACTGTCAGTGCGGTATAAAATACTTCATGCAAAACGGCATAAAGGTAGTGATCGGTCAGTTGAGTCAGAAACTTCGAAGGCTCAAGATTCAGTAACGGCGGATGGGGAAATTCCGGTTCTTTTTGTGGTAGAGCAAAAGGCAAGAGTTGCCGTAACTTCACCGAGCACGTTTCATTATCATGATACACAGCGCTAATACGGCCTATGTTTTCCAGTTTGAACTGTTTTTGCAGTCGATTGAGTATTTCTGTCAAACGTAATAATGTGGTATGGATTTCTTCAGCTACGCTGTGACCATTGAGGCATGCTGCGACATGAGGATCGTCCCTGAATTTTGTATGTAATTGGCTGCCAACGATTAGCAGCAAGCGGTTGTTTTGTTGATCATAGGTCTGTACAAATTGATATAAAGCCTTGTTAAATTCACCGCAAAACCCGCGTTCGGATCCAATGACAATCCAAAGTTGCTGTACGTCTTCCGGTAAAGCCTGCAAATGGGCATAAAAGCTCAGGAAATCCTGTGATGCTGTTTCGATATTGGCAACGACGCGTTGTTGAGTTGATAAAAAAACATCCAGTTTGCGTATTTCAAGTAAAGCCAGATTTTTCATGGCATTCATGATGCCTTTTATCTCACCCAGTGTAGCTATCCGGTTTTTTATTTCATGACGCTTGCTCATTGTTCCTCTGTTTTAACCAGGCACGAATTAATCGTTTCCATTGATCCCGGCCTTCATCGAGATTTAAATCTGCATTGTCAACCTGTTCCTGTAAATACTTTATACAGGATTTGATCTGTTCCAATTCAAGTTGGTCAAATAATCCTTCGTTATAAGCGACCAGCCATGCCATTTGAAATTCTATCGTGACAGGGGATAATGATTCCTGCTTTAGCATTTCACGTAAAATTTGCCCGCGTCGGATACGTTTTTCCATACTTTTATCCAGCTTTGAACCAAAACGGGTGAAAACTTCCAATTCGAGAAATTGCAAGTAATCCAGTTTCATGCGTCCGGCTTCTTTTTTGATGATCGGATGCTGTGCTTTGCCGCCAATTCGTGAAACAGAGCGGGTAACGTCGATCGCCGGTAAAAATCCTCGAACGAAAAGCTGGTGATCCAGATAAATCTGTCCGTCAGTGATTGAAATCAAATTGGTCGGAATATAGGAAGCAATTTCACCCAGTTCCGTTTCGATGATGGGCAAGGCAGTCATGCTGCCGCCCCCCTGTTTAGCGGAAAGTCGCGTGGAGCGTTCCAACAGCCTGGAATGCAGATAAAAAATATCGCCCGGATACGCTTCCCGTCCGGGTGGTTTACGCAGCAGGAGAGACAACTCACGGTAGCTGCGTGCATGGGTGCTTAAGTCATCGTAAACAATCAGTGTGTCGTGTCCTTGCGCCATCCAGGCTTCAGCTACGGCGCAGCCGGCAAATGGCGCCAGATATTTCAGCCCAGGCATGGCATTGGCTTCCGCGACTACCACAACGGTATAATCCAAAGCACCTGCATGGCGTAGAATTTCAATGGTGTTCACGACTGCGGAGCGCTTCTGGCCAATCAGCACATAAATGCAATAGACTTCCTTGCTCTTTTGATTAACAACCGTATCAATTGCCAGTGTACTTTTTCCGCACCCGTTATCACCGATAATCAACTGCCGCTGACCTTTGCCGATCGGGATCAAAGTATCGACAATCTTGTTGCCGGTATAAACAGGTTGGGATACAAAATCCCGCGCTATGATGGGCGGAGAAGCTACATCCAGCAACCGGAAAGTATCATAGGTCAATGCACCGGCATCATCCAACGGTTTGCCGAGTGGATCAATGACACGGCCTAACAAAATATCGCCGGTACCGATGCGCAGGCGATTACCGGTTAAAAATACAGGAGTACCCGCGGTAAGTTGTGCGGTTTGCTCGAGTAAAATGGCGCCCACCCGATCACGGCCAAGATGAAAAACCAGTGCCCTGCTGCCGTCTTCCAGATGGACCATTTCATCCATGCAGGCTGACGGTAAACCGCTGATCCAGGCGATGCCGTCACCAACAGAGATGACAGTGCCTTGTTCCGAGATGCGCAATCCGTATCGGTAGTATTTCAGCCATTCCGCTTGTTTGTTCAGCGGTGATTCGCGATGTGCAGC
Organism: Nitrosomonas sp.; assembly: GCA_020446045.1. GTDB lineage: Bacteria > Pseudomonadota > Gammaproteobacteria > Burkholderiales > Nitrosomonadaceae > Nitrosomonas. The sequence goes on along the minus strand of JAGRFM010000055.1, from coordinate 24,620 downwards.
AGTCAATACATTATTCTTCATACTGAACAGGTTTGCTGAAAAATTTCAGTTCATCGCGCAGATTGGCATGCAATATCCAGGGGCCTATTTGAATATGGATACCGGCCAGTAACTGCGCATTGCATTGAAATTCTAAATTCGCGTTTTGTTGGATGATTTCACTCAAACAAGTTGCCAAGTCATTGCGTTGCTTATCGGATAAAGGAAAAACACTTTGTACTGTAATAGGTGATGAGAGTGCAGCAGCGGCATCCCTGAGAGACTGTTTGTCCGTTTCGCCAAGACTGGCCAGATCTTTCAGCAATAACTGAAACAATTGTGCTTCCAGTTCCGGCGTTGCCATACGGGAAAGCAACTGACTTGCAAATGTGACGCCTTGTTCTATGGCTTTATCTTCCACCCTTTTTTCATATTCGAGCCGGCGGCGCTCATCGATAATTTTGCGCCGCTCCGTTTCTTCTGCAATTTTCTGTGTCAATTCTGCCAGTTTGCGTTCACGCAGTTCAGCGAGTTCTGTGGATAATCGCGCATGAGCAGATTCTTTTTCGTTCTCCCAATCAACCAGAAACTGTTCGTTTTTTTGCTTCAGCGCTTTGGCCTCATCTTCAATGCGTTGCGCATCTGCCATTGCCTGGTCAATACCGGCGCGGCGTTTGTCGATGATGTCCAGCACAGGCTGATACAAGAAACGTTTCAGAATCCAGACCAGGATCAGAAAGTTGACAATTTCAAGAATAAAGGTAGTCCAGTCGAAATCCACGTGACATCACCGGTTTATTGAACAAGATATTCCAGCAGCGGATTGCGGAACAGGATAATCAGCACAATCACCAGTATATAAATCGCCAGTGATTCAATCATGGCCAGGCCGATAAATAAAGTTCGCATTACCGATTTTTCCGCTTCGGGTTGCCGTGCCAGGGCGTCTAATGCCTGACTGATTGCGCGTCCCATCGCCAGTGCCGGCAACATCATACCAATCGCAACCGCAAGTGCAGCCGTTATGGTGGATAACATCGTAAACCAGGTCATGTCGCTCATGATTGTTTTCCTTTCTCACTTTGTTGGGACTGCATGGCGCCAGCAACATAAATCAACGCCAGCATTCCAAAAATATAGGCTTGTACCAAGGCCTCAATAATATGCAGCATTAGCAGTGGTATCGGCACCAGCAGACCTGCAACCAGCAAAACCAGCAATGCCACCAGTTCGAGACTCATGATATTGCCAAATAAACGCACTGCCAATGCGATGGTGCGCGTGACTTCACTGATTAAATGAAATGGCAATAATAATGGTGACGGACTTAAATAATGTCGCAAATATTGCAAGCCATTCTGGTGGATGCCGAACCAATGCACTGAAAAAAATACCAGGATAGCAAGGCCTGCTGTAACCGACAAATTTCCGGTCGGTGAATGCAAATGCGGAATCAGGCCGGTCATATTGGCGACGACAATATAAATCCACAATGTCGCAATAAACGGCAGCAGTTGTCTTGCCTGACCGGGTAGCACTGCTTGAATGGCGGCTTCCATCGTCGATACGATGCCTTCCAACGCGGTCTGGAGGGGACCGGGTTGAAGTGACAAATGCCGTGTTGCGAGCCAGCAGAACAACCCCAGAGTCAACATGATGCCCCATGTTGTAATAACAATCGACGTGATGCCCAGCGGCCCAATATGAAATACCACGATAGTCTCTTCCATTACTGATGCTCCCGTACATACAAATAGACATTCACAACGCCGATGACAAGCCCCAGAAACATCAGGCCGATTGTCCAACGTATCGAATATTCTTCGGCCTGGTCATCGAGCCAGTTGCCCAGATAAGCCCCGATAATAACCGGTATTACAAACAGCAGCGAAAGCGTTCCCATAAAAATAGATTGAGCCAGCAGGGTAGGGCGCTCCTCTTCGGCTTTTTTCATGCGTTTGATCTGCTTTTCTACCGATTTGCGTAATTGTTTATCATCCACTAGTATTCCTTGAACTTAATATTTACAGATACAGTCAGCTTTTCAGTGTTACTGGCAAGGCAGGGCTTAGGCAATGGTAATTCCCTTGTCAAAAGCCCTAACACAGCCAGTGACACTGAAAAGTTAACCCACAGGGTGTGCGCACAAGATATCCTGTGAATCGTTCGTTATAAATGTACGCCACTGCGCCGCATTTGCCATAACCGGCGAAACATTTCCTGTTCGAGCTGGTTCAGGCTCGTTTTGATTTCCTGCAATGACGCTTCTTCTGCCATTAATTGTTGTATCAAACCTTCACTGATCCGTTGATAATCGCTGTCGCATAAGAAACGGCGTGAGCTGATGTATAGCTGATTGTCGACAAAATAAAGAATGCCGCCCGGAAAAGCAAGATAATACCAGTCGCCGTTATACAACTGATAACGCGCCAGGCCGTAATTGAGCACCGTCATCATGCGTGCATGGCCTGCCAGAATACCGAAGCTGCCTGTCTCATCCGCGCCAACAAAACTGGCGACCTGTTCAACCGGTATATATTGTGTAGCGCTTTGCAGATGCAACGTAAAGGTTTTCACGATTCGGCCTCCATCGCACCTCGCATATAGCACTGTTCTTCCGGCATATCATCGTAATTACCACGCAAGAAAGCCTCACAGTCTGTCAACGTTTGTTCCAGTTTGACTGAAACACCTGGTATACCACTATGGGAACTCATGACGTGGAAAGGTTGTGTCAGATAACGCTGTAATTTGCGTGCGCGCATCACAATGCGCTGATCTTTCTCCGATAAGGCTTCCATGCCAAGCATCGCGATCATATCTTCCAGTTCTTGATAACGCGCTAAATGTTCACGTACCTGCTCCGCCACTTCATAATGCCGGTCGCCAAGGAATATGCGGTCCATCATCTTGCTTGACGATTGCAACGGATCGACAGTGGGATAAATTCCCTTTGCCGCTTGATTGCGTGACAAAATGACTGTGGTGTCGAGATGTGACAAGATCGTGCTGACTGCCGGGTCGGTCATGTCATCGGCTGGAACATAAACGGCTTCCACCGCGGTAATGTTGCCATTGCGGGTGGAAATAATACGTTCCTGCAATTCCGCGACTTCACTCATCAGTGTAGGTTGATAGCCTACGGTTGCCGGCATGCGTCCCAACAGGCCGGAAATTTCGCTGCCAGCCTGGACAAAACGAAAAACATTATCCATCAATAATAATATTTCCTTTTGCATGGCATCGCGTAAATATTCGGCATAGGTTAATGCCGACAAGCCTACACGAAAGCGAACGCCGGGTGACTCATCCATCTGACCGAACAGCATTAATGTTTGCGGCATAACACCGGCTTCCTGCATTTCATGCCATAATTCGTGACCCTCTCGAATACGCTCACCGACACCTGCAAAAACTGAAACCCCTTGATGCAGGTTAACAATCGCGTGCATAAATTCCATGATCAAGACAGTTTTTCCGACACCGGCGCCGCCGAATAGTCCTGTTTTTCCACCTTTGATAAAAGGACAGAGTAAATCAATGACTTTGATTCCGGATTCCAGAATACCGGTTGCTGGAATCGTTTCAGACAACAAGGCAGGCGGGGAAATAATATTACGCATTTCGTCTGTCTGTAATGGGGAGTGTCCGTCAAGTGGTAAGCCAAACATGTCCAACATGCGGCTCAGACAATTGGGTGTAACCGGAATGCGTAAGGGGCCGCCGCTGTCAAATACGGTGATGCCACGCTTGAGCCCGCCCGTCGAATGCAATGCAATGGCGCGTATTCGCTTGGCATCAAGATGGCGGTACACTTCAAACAGATAATACTGGTGATCACAAGTGCAAAATAGCGCCTGATGCAATGGCGGCAGACGATCGCAAACCACGTCGACGACTGGACCGTGGATTTCCTCAATGAAGCCAATGGGATCATTTGAGGTTTCAATAGCCTGCACCATTTGTTCCATAAAATCGATTTTCCCGGAAAGCGACGATCAGAATAGTGGTTATACCGCATATGAACACTCACATTCAAGCTGTAAAGCATTTGTTTTGCGCTTTTGTGTCAGAAAGGCCGCGCTTTTATATAATAAGCCTCTGATTAACTCGATTAGTTTTGAATCATGCAAGAAAGCTGGCGTATTTTCTTACAAAACCATAATGCAGTCATTAAGGATGGGCGTGTCGACCATTTTAATAATCCCCCTAATGATTTCAAACAGGATCAATCCGAAACAGTGCTTGTCGATTTGTCGCATTATGGCTTGTTGGTTTTTTCCGGAGAAGATGTACGATCATTTTTGCAGAATCAGTTGACTTGCGATGTCAAGCAGGCTGATGATCATCAGGTGAAATATGGCGGCTATTGCACGCCCAAAGGGCGTGTGCTGGCGAATTTCATGTTATGGCAAAGCGGAGATGAATGGTTTATGCAATTGCCGCTCAGTCTGTGCCCGGCCCTGCAGAAGAGACTGTCGATGTTTATTCTGCGTTCGAAAGTCCAAATCAGGGATTGCAGCGACCAGCGGGTACGAATCGGTGTTGCGGGGAGTCAGGTTCTGGAACGCATTGCGGAGATTGTGCACATTCCTGCTGATGAACTGCATCAGCATCAAATCATACAGATGGCGCAGGCGGCTCTGCTTTGTTATTCAGCCGACCGCGTAGAGCTTGTTGTTGAATCGGACTATGCGCAAGAATTGTGGAAGACGCTATGCCAACATGCGCAACCTTCGGGTACGGCACATTGGGATCGGTTGGAAATTCTTGCAGGTATACCGATGATTACTCCGGCAACACAGGAAGAATTTCTACCGCAAATGATCAATCTGGACCTGATCGGTGGTGTGAGTTTTAAGAAAGGGTGTTATCCCGGGCAGGAAATTATCGCGCGTACGCAATACCTCGGTAAACTCAAGCGTCGTATGCGCCGGATTCATGTTGTAACTGATGAAACCGTTTCTGCCGGGGATGATTTGTTCGGTGAAGGTGATGATCAATCCTGTGGAAAAATCGTCAATGCTACACCTGCTCCGGTTGGTGGTTTTGATGCGCTTGCGGTCATTCAAATCAGCAGTATTGAAACCGGAAAACTGTTCTGGAAGAAACCACAAGGCCCGGTTGTGGAGATAGGGCCATTACCCTATATGCAGGTTTAATATATTTTTTCTTAGAAGTTGTACATGATTCGGCCATAAATACTGCGCGGTATATGTGAATAAATAGCATCCGTGGTGTCGAATTCATGATGCGTTTTGTTAGTGACGTTCTGCCCGACGACTGCAAGTTGCAGTTTGCGTGACGGATTCCAGGCCAGTCTTAGATCCAGACGTGCTTGTACCGGTACATCATGGCTTTTCAGGCTATCGGTATAGTAAAAATTAGTGTTGAATTCCAGGTTGTGCGGTAGCTGAATATTAGAACGCACCGAGAACTGGTGACGCGGGTCAGAATGTTCGAGTTCAAACAGCCTTTCTGGGGATGCTGTGCTGTTCTTGACATAGCGCGCGTCCAGCTTAAACCAGGTGTAGCTTGAGGTAAGTTGCCAGAAATCAGTGACTTGCCATTTTGCCATGATTTCTGCACCGTAGGTGTTGGCCTTCGTATTGTTGTCAAAGGTGCTGAGGAATAACAAATGTGGTGGCAGCGGAGAAGTTTCAAACACCGGTCCGTTACGCTCAGCCGATGACAGATCATCATAAATATTGTAAAACAGAGCGGTATCGACGGAAAGATGATTCGTTAGCAAACTGCGGTAACCCACTTCGAATGCGTTAACTTTTTCTGCGTGGTATCTCCGGTCACCAAAGATGCTAAACAGTAGTGGCGGCGAATTGGGTTCATTACCGGACAGCGCCAGGAAATTGATGCGGATATCATCGTTTGCGCGGGACGGTACGCGAACTGCTCTTGAATAAGCCATCCAGACAGAGTTTTTGTCATTTACTTCGTACAACAATCTTGCATTGGGTTGATATTCAAAGCCGGTAAAATCGTTATGTTCGAGCTTGGTGCCAATGGTAAAACGTAATTGATCCATTAACTGGATTTCATCCTGGATGAAGGCGCTGAATGTTTTGTAATGACGGTGAGAGGGATTGAACGAAACTACAAAGTCATTTTGAAGTTCATCAACCACGCTGCGGTAACCCAGACCCCAGACAACATTATGAATCTCAAACAGTTGTAGCTGATTCTGGATTTCAAGGTCTATAGTATGGACTATGTTGGTATTGTTTAAGGCATTGCGTTTGAAATAATCGTAATAAGCCTGAACGCGCCACCGATTGGTATCCGATACGTATTTGTTCCACAGGAAAACCAGGTTGCCGGATTGATAGTCAATCGTATCTCGTAATATAAGCGGCATTGGCGGAGTCAAAGAAGTTGAGGAACCCAGTTCTTCCGCTGTTCCTATGTTGTAACCACCTTGCAGCATCCAATCGCTGTTATTGCCTAAATCACCGTCAACACGGAAACCTGTCGTGAGGTTACGCCATTGGTCATTGGCAGTGCCCAGATGCTTTAGAAGGGGTTGTTGCTCGAAATTTTCATGATGCCGGCCTTTGGCGTAAACGCGAAAGCTGGTATTGTCATTGATTTTTCCGCCATAGCGCGCGCTGACGTTTCTTTCCAAAGAACCGCCGATAAATGAAACCATTGTACCTTGTGTATCACTGGCTTTTTTGGTGATGATATTGATAACACCATTGACAGCATTGGCGCCCCATAATGAACCGCCTGGGCCGCGGACTATTTCTATGCGATCAATGTCATCGAGCATCATATCGTGCATATTCCAGTAGACACCCGAGAAAAGCGGCGTGTAAATAGTCCTGCCATCGATCATAACGAGCGTTTTAGTGGAAAACCGGTCGTTAAAGCCACGGATTGAAACCGCCCACTTGTTTGCATCAATCTGTGCTACTTGCATACCCGGCACACCGCGAAACACATCCGGCAACGTGGTTGCGCCCGACCGACGAATATCGTCCTGGTTGATGACATGAATCGCGGCAGCCGATTTGAGAATGGATTGCGGCTTTTTACTGGTGGAAATCACTTCCATTTTCAGGAGATCTTCCAGATCCATCGCAAAAATATCGTCAGTGCCGCTTTGTTTCGCAACGACCGGCTGCGTTGCAATAAACAATGCAAGAAAGCAGACTATTAAAAGATTTTTGCGAAGAATCATAAATGAAATGCAAATATAAAACTTTTTGCCAATGTGTGAAGAACGCTATTTTCCCTCAATTTCCATTATTATAAAAGGGGTAGATGAGCGGTAGTTTGCTGTTAAAATCAAGCTGCCTATAAACGATGTCATGAAAGAGATTATCCAGGTTATGTATTGTGTGCGTTAAATAGGTGCTTATAAAACAGGAATATACATTAATACATGTTGTCGGTAATCTTGTGGAGCTTTGCGTTGGGAATTAATACAAATCAGGCTAAAGAAATGGGAAGAATTTGCGTCGGCAGCAAAATGAGATCTTAAGTAAACTTTTTAATATAAACCAACTGATCAGATACATCCTGCATATTTTTGTGACATAAGTTACGGGATAGTGAAAATTTTTCACCAATGGTGATAAAAAAGAAATTATGTTTGCTGTATATTAGTCTGATACTGGGATTTTTGTTTCCCGGCAGTATGGCAATGGGTGACGGATTGCCTGAATATCGCTTAAAAGCAGCTTTTATTTTTAATTTTATTGCTTATACACAGTGGCCCAACGACTTGGGTGACGAAGTGGCTTTATGCATAGTCGGTAAACATGGATTTGGCGATGAAATTGATTCGTTAAACGGGCGCCAGGTTAACCAACGCAGTATTGTGCTGGCATTTAAGAAATATTTTGATGACTTGCAGCAGTGCGAAGTCATCTATGTTGCCAATGACGCCATGCAGTATCTTCCTGAAATTCTGAAATCGGTTGAAAATGAGCATACACTGACGATTGCAGACACGGAGAATGCAATTGAAAGAGGCATCATGCTGAATATGCTACTTGATGACAACAGGGTGATTTTTGAGGCTAACCAAAAAGTAGCCCGTGACGCGGGGTTATTATTGAACGCCAAATTGTTGCGTCTTGCTGCAAAAGTGCATCAGTGAAATCCATACCTACCCGGCAAATTCCAGAAAATAAATCGCGCCACCCAGGAAAATCAGCGCCAGTTCAACAACCGTTATCCACAATAAAATCGTCGTGATACGCCGCCCCATTGGTTTCATGGGTTGCCAGATATGCTGCATATACCAGCGCCATGGACGGTATCGAGACCATTGGTGCCAATTAATCAAATACCGTTGCAAATCGTTGGCCCAAACCGAGATGCTTTTGTCGACACGATGAAGTTGCCGGGTACGTTCTTTTTCCGGCAGGCCGTCGTAATAATCGGTGATGGTCAATTTGGAATGGCAGCCGGGCCGATCTGATACCGGTTCAATGATCAATGTTGTGCGGGTTTTTAAGCTGTGATCATAATCGATTTGGATTCCATCGGGTAACTGTCGTACGAAGAGTGTGAGATCGAAATCAAAAGGCGGTTGTTGACTGATATTCTGTCCGGCAAAGTGATGTCGGTCCTTTCCCAGTTGTTGCCAGGTACGGAAATTGAGCATGGGGTTGATGCGAAAAAGCCTTTCGATATCCAGGCAAAATGTTTTTAAATCGATTACGCTCAATGGCGTGTGCAGAACCGCCCAGGCAGCGTCCGTGCCGCTGTTTTCGTCCGGCTTTGATACTGTCATATCTGATCGGTTCCGGGGTGGGGTACAACCAACAGGGCTGTCTGTAGTGTTTGCGCCAGTTTTTGGGTGAGCATTGTAGAGCGCAGGCTGAATTTACCCTTTATTCCAGCAGCCGTTCGGGGTGAGCCCATGACGACCAAATCGTATGCTGTGTTGCTTGCTTGGTTCAACAGCGCCTTCTCCGGATTGCCGAATACAATAACACGATCGTAAGCCAGCGCATGAGCGGCTATTTTTTTATGAATGCGGTCGCATTGCTGATCAATTTCTTTCCCCAGTTCGGTTTGCAGGTAATCGCGGAACTGGTCGCGAGTCGTTCCGTTATTGAGCCAGTCATCGCCCGTCATGCTTTGCCAGAACTCCGGTACGACAATCAGATGATCGATTTTACCTTCAGGCGCGCAAACCTGTATCGCCATATTTTCGGCAGCGATTGCGCCTACGGTACCATGACTGGCGAGCAGGATATGGCGAAACATGATTGTTGTTGCGTCAGTTTCAAAATTAATAAAAGAAATAAATCGCCATGGCCAGTATGAAGGCCAGAATGAGTGCAATCAGGTCTTCCAGCCGGTCGCTGCCGAAAATGGACAATGCGGAGCCGCGTTCAAATGTTTTAATCTCTTCTTTTTGATTCATGGTTCTCAATTGTTTGTGCCTGTTATACGGTTTCATCGATCAGCAGCATCACCACAATCAGTGACAAGACAGCCTTGATGAAGCCGACAATACCGCCGATAATCGCGGGTTCTCCACCGGCCTGCCGCATCGAACCCATGGTGATCTGCATGCCAAGTCCGACCAGACCAAAGGCGAACAGCCAGGTGATCCAGTCACGGAATGCTTCTATTTTTTTGGCGGTATGGCGCACCGCTTTATGGGCAGTCTCCAGGATTTTATTGGCTTCGGTGGATAAATCGCCGGTTTTAATGAGGCTGCGTATGGCGTTGTCATCGTCAATCGACATGATTTTTCCGTTTTCAATCAGTCGATTCAATGCTTCACCATGATCGGTGCGTTCAACCCGATGGATTTCTGTTTTCAGCACGTGAATCTGTTCGGGTTTGAGCAAATTTTCTTGTTTAAAACCCAGATCTGCGGTATTGCCGAAATATTTACCCTGATAATGACTGGCTGGTGCGAAAATACCGGTTGTTGATAATGCAAACATCAGAATAAAACCGAGTACGAAAACCGGAAATTTTGTGACGATGATACGGCCAACGTTGACTTGAACAGTTTCAGCGCCTTCTTTTCTGACGTACCAGACAGCAAGCCAGAGCACGACAACCGGCAGAATTAGTACACGGGTGATATTAAAAATTTCCGCCACCATTAATGTTTCAATACCGTCGGGCTGGAATGCTAGGGCAGCGCCGGCAACCTGCGCGGAATTTAAAATTCCCGTGCCGGCCCATGCGCCAAACTGCACATAACTCATGTCAAGCAAATGACCGATAATGGGGAACGCAAACATGCAGCCAACACCCCACAGCAAAATGGTGCCGATGGTATACGCTATTTCAACCGGTTTAGCCTGCACCACGGGTGCTACGGCAACCGTGGCGGATACGCCGCAAACACCCATGCCGGCGGATAATACGCCGCCCATTGAGTTGGAAATATGTCGCCGTGAGCCGATCCATAGCACAATACCGACCGAACCCAGCACAAAAAAACCAATCATGAGTATTGACAGGCCGCCCAGGTTTTTCAATTCAGCCGCGCTGTACAAGGCGCCTAACAGAATCACGCCGGTTTTAAGGCCTAAGCGCGATAAGCGTACACCGTTTTCCGCCCATTTCGGTACTTTAAAGACATTAACGATCACAATACCGGCAACAATGCCCAGTACGACATAATTCAACCCGAACAGGTCGTGGATAAATTTGCCGGTATTGCCGACTTCACCAAACCCGGTGCTGATTACTTCAATAACGGGGGCAATGAACCACCGTACCAGCATGGTGATGAATAAAATCAGCATGCCGCCGGCAATGGTGGATGAAAAGTAGTCCAGATGCCCTTCGCGGTGATTGCCCAGCCAGTGCCAGAGGCCGGAAACAACTGCAAATAATCCAAAATACAAGGGAAGCGTGCCGAGTTCATCCCGGTATTTGTATGGTTTACCTGAAGCCAGATAATCCAGTACCGGATTCATCCCGCCGGTATCGGTAAAATACCAGATAGCCAGCATGGATAAGCCGATGAGAAAAAGCGCCGGGTTTTTTTGCGTGTAAATCATAAAAACTATGTGTGCTTGGTAAAATGTCTTTGAGTAACCACGCAGTATTATATTGAATAGCCCTGGAACTGAATAGGCTCGGTTCGCAGTTTGCTGGTCCTGAGAATGCCGTATTGAGGTCTGGTAACTTGCAGGGATTTAACCTATGATTGCTTTTTTGAAATGGCGGAAGGTGTGCAGGTATGAGTTGGGCGATTGTTTTAGTCGTATTGGTTGTCGCCGGTTTGATTGCAAGAGCATTTTTTTCGGCGCATGGGTTGTTGGAGTCGGGGCAACAGGCGCCTGATTTTAAATTGGCTGACCAACAGGGCAAGATGCATACGCTGGCAGATTACCATGGTAAATGGCTGGCGTTATATTTTTATCCCAAAGATGATACCCCCGGTTGTACGCTTCAGGCCTGTGCATTCCGCGATGATCTGCAAAAACTCAAGGCACTGGATGCCGATGTGCTGGGCGTTAGTGTAGATTCGGTAAACAGTCATGCCAGCTTTGCCAGCAAATTTGGTTTGCCGTTTCCGTTGCTCGCCGATTATACGACTGAAACGGCTGCGCGGTATCATTCGCTCATCAATCTGAGTGTCGTCAAATTTGCGCGGCGCAATACGTTTTTGATTGATCCTGAAGGGAAAATCGCCAAAGTATATCCTTCAGCCAGTGCGCTAAACAACTCGGGCGATATTATTGCCGACCTGAAGCAGTTAAAACACGCGCAACGTTTATCGGAAATAGCGGAAAAAGGTCGTTCGCAACCGTTATAATTGCTGATTGCATAAATTGACAAAATTTATGGAATCAGGAAACTATTACGCGGTTTGAGGATCAATCGAACGGTGTGTATATAAACAAGTATCATGACGCTTTGTAAGCGTTCGCCATTTGAGTTGGAGGGTTTAGGAAGTGGCTAATTTTACCGAAGAGCAGTTACGGCAAATCAAGGCAGCATTGCACAAACGCTATCTCGAATTACAGGATGAAATTCGCAGTGAACTCGTCAATGCTGGTGAGGAATTTGATGTCACACGTGCGGATGATGTCAACAATATCCTTGCGGATGTAGATACGGCGCTGATTGATAAGCAAATCAATGAAATGCGCGAACTGGAGATGTCGGAGAAATACCTGATGGAGCTGGAATTCGGCGATTGCGTTGATTGCGGCGAGGAAATCGGTTTCGAGCGTTTGATCGCCAACCCATCTGCACAGCGTTGTATTGAATGCCAACGCCAATTCGAGAAGTTCTATCCGCCTGAAAGCAATCCTTCACTCTGACAGGGCGGCATGCTATTTCCTGAGCAACACCAGAACAGCCCCGCTGCCGCCATCTTCAGGCTTGGCCTGACAGAACGCAAGCACAGCATTGTATTGTGCAAGCCAGCCGCCGATTCTTTGCTTTAATACCGGCACGCCATCTGCGGAGCTGAGTCCTTTGCCGTGAATAATCCGCACGCACCGGCATTTGCTTTTTTCGGCCTGATCGAGAAAAACCGCGAGTTGCCGTTTTGCGTTGTCTTGCGTCAAGCCATGCAAATCCAGGTTGCCTTGAACAGGCCAATATCCATTTCTGAGTCTTTTTAGCGTTTGTTGGGAAACACCGGGACGTAAAAAAGACCATTCACCATCCGCCGCGATGTCCAGCAAAATGAGTTGGGATTCGGTATCGTCATCCGGTAACATATTTTTTTGCCGGGGCTGAACGGATGGTTTTTTTCTTCTGATAACGATTTTATCGCTGGCGGGCAACGGCGCCACATCCTGCATCGCTGCACGAAATAGCGCCTGATCGTCATGATCGTCGTGATCGGTTTCTGTGGCGTTACTTTTTTTGGGCATCCGTTGTGTTGTTGACGCTTTGATTCTTACAGCGCGTGGTCGAAGTATCTTTCCGCATCCAAAGCGGCCATGCAGCCGCTTGCCGCGCTGGTCACCGCCTGGCGGTAGATGTGATCCTGCACATCGCCTGCGGCGAAGACACCCGGTATGCTGGTTGCGGTGGCATTGCCCTGATTGCCGCTTTGCGTCACGATGTAGCCGTTTTTCATGTCGAGCTGACCGGCAAAGATATCGGTATTGGGTTTATGGCCGATAGCGATAAAAACGCCGTGCAAATCGATTGTCTTGGTTGAATCGTCTTGCGTACTCTTAATGCGCATGCCGGTCACGCCGCTGTCATCACCGAGTACTTCATCGAGCACATAATTCAATTCCAGTTTGATATTCCCGCTTCGGGTTTTTTCCATCAGTTTGTCGATCAGAATCTTTTCGGAACGGAACTGTTCCCGCCGATGCACAACGGTAACGCTTTTGGCGATATTGGAAAGATACAGTGCTTCTTCAACGGCAGTATTACCCCCACCGATGACGGCGACATCCTGGCCTTTGTAGAAAAAACCGTCGCAGGTCGCACAGGCTGAAACGCCACGTCCCATAAATGCTTCTTCGGACGGCAGTCCGAGATATTTTGCCGACGCACCGGTCGCAATAATCAAGGCATCGCAGGTATAAGTGCCCTGGTCACCGATCAGCGTAAGCGGTTTTTCTTTCAGTTTGGCGGTATGAATGTGATCAAAAATCATCTCGGTGTCGAAACGCTCGGCATGTTTCTGGAAACGCTCCATCAGCTCGGGGCCTTGCACACCCATGGCATCAGCCGGCCAGTTATCGACATCGGTTGTCGTCATCAACTGACCGCCTTGCTCAAGGCCGGTGATAATGACAGGATTCAAATTGGCGCGGGCCGAATAAACCGCCGCCGTATAACCGGCAGGGCCGGAACCGAGAATTAAAAGTGGACAGTGTCTTGTTGTCATGATTACCAAAAAAATGTGGATAAATGATTGAACTATACTGAGTAAAGCATAGAATCTCAAGGTTAGGTCCGAACGGGGCGGACAGTCGGAAAGTTGATTTACGGCTTAAGCAATTTGCAATACTAGCGTAAAATTAAGCCTGCCGCGAGTCACGCCCTGGTAGCTCAGTGGATAGAGCAACCCCCTCCTAAGGGGTAGGTCGGACGTTCGAATCGTCTCCAGGGCGCCAAATAAATACATTATGATTCTAGGGTAGTATTTGATCGGTGCTATGGTTTCTAGCGAATAAATGTTAGTGATTTCGCATTAAGTTAGTTCAGAGTGATTCAAATAACTGAACTTAATTTTTTATTAAATAGAGTTTATAACTTTTGTTTTTCAATTCTCTATGGCGGATTTTTATCCCATAATCAAAATTCTTGATGATGCTCCGGAATTACCCGAACAACAAGGAACCAAGACAAAATACTGGTTCCATAAAAACGAAAAGCGGTTTTTATTTAAAATAGGCAGAACAAATACTGGGGAAAACTGGGCTGAAAAGGTGGCTTGTGAATTATGTTCATTGTTAGGTTTGCCCCATGCTCATTATGAACTAGCTGTCTGGAAGGAAGAAAAAGGAGTTCTAACAGAATCATTTGTTCCCAAACATGGTCGATTGATAATGGGTAACGAATTGTTGGCAGAAGTTCACAGCACGTATCCAGATCAGCAGCGTTATAAGGCCCAAGACCATACTTTAGGACGAATTTATAGTCTTTTGAGTAGCGAAGAAATTTTATTGCCTCTGAATTGGCAATCACCAAGTGAGAACATTGAAAATGCCGTCGATGTTTTTATAGGTTATTTGCTTCTGGATGTCTGGATTGCGAATCAAGATCGCCATCACGAAAATTGGGGCATAATACATGATAATGGGATTTATCTAGCCCCAACATATGATCATGCCGCATCCATGGGGCAAAACGAAAGAGACGGAAAACGCGAAGAATTGCTAACAACGAAAGATCAAGGACGATCCATCAGTCGTTATGTTCTAAAGGCTCGTTCAGCGATTTATTTAAGTAAATCTGAGAAAAAACCGCTGCTTACGATAGATGTTTTTCAGGAATTTGCAAAAAAAAGGCCGAAATCTGCTAATTTATGGTTGCAAAGACTAAATGATATATCACTTGATCAGTGTCAGAATATATTCAATAGAGTGCCGTCGACCGAGATCAGTGAAATTACAATTAAATTTGCCATGAAGTTATTAGAATTGAATAAAGAAAGATTACTCAGAGGCTAAAATGACTAAAGTGTTATATATCGCTTGGCAAGACCCAGAGACTCGTATTTGGCATACTGTCGGTCAGTTGAGTAGACAAAATGATTTATATCGATTTGCCTATACCAAAGGTGCTTTAGCTTCTCCACGATTTAAATATTTAGGAAGAATGCTGGATTTAACAAAAACCTATTATTCACACGACTTATTCCCATTGTTTGCGAATCGCATTTTAAACAGCTCTCGCCCTGAATATCCTGAGTATGTGCGTTGGTTAGCCATGAATCCCGATATTGAAAATGACCCAATGCAATTGCTGGCTCGTTCTGGCGGTGAACGTGCAACTGATGAATTATATATCTATTCCCAACCTGAAATTAATGATCGCGGGGAAATGGAGTTATTTTTTCTGAGCAATGGGTTACGTTATCTTAATGGCGTTAGTTTAGAGCGAATTCTCAGATTGGAAACGGGGGATAAACTGACACTAAAGGAAGAAAACGATAATAGCCATGACCATTTTGCTTTGAGACTTGAAACAGATGATTCTATCAAAGTTGGATATTGTCCCCGCTATTTGAATAAAGATTTACGACGTATTATAAAAAAAACAGAGCTTTGTGTGACTGTAGCGCGTTTAAATCATAATGCGCCAATTCAGTTTCGATTGTTATGCAAGGCCGTCTTTAAGTTACCACATGATTATAATTTATTCGAAAATGATGAAGGACATCTTTTAGATAAAGAAGAAAAACGTGTTGCGTAGAAAAATATTTATGACTGTTTGTTCTGCTTTGTCAGATTAGCGCGCCGCCATTCAGATGAGAAGTTGATGTATAATAACACTTTGTTTTATAACAACTAATAGTGATTGTGCCGTGGAAATGCCAAGCTTTCTCTCGAATCTGTCCTTCAGAAGCTTCCGGAAGCGCTTAGTGCGCATTTATCGTCCTTTTCATACTGTGCCAATCGGGTAGGTCTTCTTATTTTAGGCGATGAACGAATATTTCACTTCGTTTCTCGCGCGAAAAAGACCGTCGCTTCTTTTAATATTTGACGCTCCAATTTGAGTTGCTTGATTTGTAATTTGAGACTTCTAGTTTCTTCCTGTTCTGGTGTCAGCTTTCCATTGCCACGAAATGCATGACCATTTTCACCAGGCCAGCTCTCCTTAATCCATCGCCCGTGCATATTGGCATTAATTTCAAGACTTCTAGTCGCTTTTGCTATCGTCAATCCCTGATCAACAACTAGACTAATCGTATCTAATGTAATCCTCCGTCCCCACCATATTAAAATAATCACCGAATTTCATTATCCTATCTGAGTAAATTCTTCAGGAGGGTAGTAGATGAAATCACGGCAGCATAAACAAAGACACATTGAGGCCTGGAAAGCGAGTGGTATGAGCCAGGCGGCCATATTGTCGCGAGCAGGGATTGAATGCCAAGACATTTGGTAACTGGTTGAGGATTTATCGTCATGATTGCTTGGGTAATAAGCCAACCACGCTGGCGACGGTGATGATCAAACCGGCAGCGCCATAGATTCAATATTTTAACGCATCGCATTTTCCTATATTGCGCTAAACCGGCATAAGCGATGCGTATTGAGTTCAACCGGTTTTGCAATAAAATATCTCAATGATATTAATAAGCCTAAAAATACAGTTGTTGAGCGACAAATCCGATTCCGCAGTTTGTGCCACGCCTTTTCTAGGCGGGGTTTTGCATGGTTCTTTTGAAGGTCTGATACGGCAGCATATACCCGAAGTCGCCTCTGCGCTTAACATGACCCAAAACAATCAGCTTAAATTGTATTCTGTTTTGCCACCGCCCTATGACTGGAAAGCCGAAAAAATAAAAAACCAATACAGTTTGGGTTGCGGCATCATGTTATTCGGCCAGGCAGCACAATTTTTACCGGCCATTTTGCCGGTCATTCAGTATTGGCGGGAAATCCGCCTTGACGGTTTTAGTGACAAAATCATGAACCGGGAAATTCATATCTGCTCACCCGGTAATCCGCCGCAACTGTGGGATGGACATGAAGTAACCGCCATCAAGCCCGATTTCAATTATTCATTTACCACCAGCGAAGATGTTGTCCTTTCGTTCATTACACCGCTTGTTCTTGAGAGCGCAAAACAAAAAGCCGCAGGTGCAACCAATACGCCACCTGGTTTATTAAGAATCGTCCGTTCGTTGGTTAAGCGCATTCAAACACTGGAACCACAACTGGCCGAGATATTGCAGATCGGATCACAGAACTGGATTGAAGCGGAAGAACAAATCCGCGCAACGCTCATACATCAGCATCATTTAACACGAGTACAGTGGCGTTATGGTTCGCGCACCAAAAAGCATCCCATCACCAGAACCGGATTGATCGGACAAATACACTATGGTGATTCGATCCCCGAATCCATTATGGCGCTACTGAACTGGGGGTGCTGGTTCGGCATCGGACAAGGCGCTTCTCTGGGGCAGGGGATGTATGTTATAAAGGATTTACAATAAACTGGATTAACAATAATAGCTCATGCAATTCTTACTTCAAGTTACAGGCGTCAATATATACGCTACTGTAAAAGATACCAATCAACTCAGTGTACAACGTGGCAGCAGCCTGCTACTCCGCCAAGCCATCAGAGATATCGAAACCGAATATAGTCAGGTTAGAAATCAAGATGTAAAACTTAAAGCAATTTCTACTGGAGCATCTACAGGTTTATTCGCATTTGAAGCGAAGACTTCCAAAGACGCCTGTCAAATCCAAGATGAAATTGTTTGTACGCTTAACCAAAGTGAAAAATACAAACATTTGACTTTCGTGGTCGACAGTGTGCCCATAACAAATGGTAATTTTAAGCAAGCCAAAGAAAAGGTTTTTGCACTCAACCGATTCCGTCAGTTTCAGCAGACAACGGTTGTATTTCCCGTCAAAAATGAAGATCCGCAGATACAAAATCCTTGCGCCTGGGATAATCTGCGACCGGCAGACGGTCAAGAACCTGAAATTGTTAAACGCGATAAAGGTGATCGCGGTCCCGCTATCATTTCACTTGGCGCAGAAGTTAGGCACAAATACGGTCGAGACCAGAAACATGAGTTTATCGAGCAGGAAACCGGAATAAAACTCAATCAAAATGAAGGATTCACAAATGACCTTCAGGAGATCGCAACCCTGAATTCACATCAATCACATCTTAAATCACTGGAAAATAAACTGGCCATTCTCTATTTTGACGGTAACGGTTTTGGCGGAATACAAAATGAATTAGAAGATTCATGCGAATTATACAAGTTTGATCGACTTGTTCAGAAAAGAAGAAAAAAATGGTTAAAAAACCTGATAGAAACTATTCGAACTGATGAAGATTTTAAAATAACAATAAAGCGAAAAAAACAAACATTGGATGCGATTCGTCTGGAAGTTTTGCTCTGGGGGGGCGACGAAATCATCCTTGCCGTACCTGCCTGGAAAGGCATGCACGTATTGCAGCATTTTTATCAGTTTCAAAGAAGTTTCCCGCGTTATAACAATAAAAATTTAACACATGCAGGCGGATTAGTTTTCTGCCATGCCCGAACACCCATTCAACGTATGCAAGAACTTGCACAGGAAATTGCAGACCATATAAAAGATGCGCATTTAGACAAAATTGACAAATACTCACCCGATGCTGATCTTTACGATTATGTGGTATTGGAATCAGTGGACTATCCGACACAATCATGGAAAAATTTTTTGAAAAAAATATGGAGAACCTATTGAAAAACACTGGAAACCACAAAAGCCGCTTGACAGCAATCATGACAACCTGGCCATTAAATTCAATCGACTCAAAGAAAGTCTGCCGCGCAGACAATTGTACCTTTTGGTAAGCTCATTGATTAAGAATGAGACTGAATTTGCCAATGCCTTTAAGCAGTTTGAAAAAGTCGTAGATGATGCAGCAAAAATTGATGCCATTGCCAAACAAATTTTTCCTGGAATGGAAAATCACATGCATTGGCTGCACCTGCTTGATTTATGGGACTATTTTGCACCAGAACAAAATACAAATTTAAAAAGCAATAAAAATGGTGTAGAGGCCACTGCATGAGCAAATTGACTCGTTATCAATTCGAAGTATCCATTACCTTCATCGCCCCCATTATCAGCCAATCATCCGGTGCGCTACGTTTTGGTATGGACGCGGCATTATTGCGAGACCGCAAAAATACACCTGCTATACCTGGCACACTAATTCAAGGAAACCTGCGGCATTATTGGCAAGAATTATTTGGAGAGTCTTTTGGTCTTGGTGAAAGAAATTTAGATGATTCCCCCAAACGCGGTCATTTAAATTTTTCCGAATATTGGACTTATAGCACTGGCAGCATGCATTCCGACTTGCAATATCGCATCAAAATTGATGATGAAACAGGAAGAACAGAGCAAGGCGCACTACAAACAATCGAATCCAGATTTCCTGCAGGTGAACCGGTTACTTTTAAAGGCTATATTTTTGGCTGGTTTGATAATGTTGAGACAGCCAATGACTTTAGAATAAAGATTTCCAAAGGCTTGCATTACATGCCTGCTGCTGGTTCATTTAAGGGCATAGGTTTTGGTCGTGTAAAAGAAGTTAAAATTTCCTGTCAAAAAGCAAAAACCGGTTTGTTGATTGAAGACTATAACGAAAACCTCGATCAAATTGGCTTGATGATTGAGCCCGATCGTGCCTTTTGCTTCTCCCGTCATCTCGTTGGCAACAATACACGTTTCAACGAAGAAGACATCAAAGAAGACATCAATCGAGATAAAACCGGACTCGATAATAATTTCGTCTCGGAAGACTTTATTCCAGGTGGTGCAATAAAAGGAGCAATCGCCACCTTATTACGTAAATTATCGAAGCAACATGAACTTGGCCACAAACTCAATAATCCGGATTTTCCATTGTTATCCAATTATCTCGATAAAATGGTTTTTACACATGCACAGCCCGCGAAAAAAAACACATACAAACGCGGCCATGCCCTACCTCAAAGTATTGTGAAAGCAAAAGATTCTTTTTTCGATATTGCGTACAAAGACAAACCGGGCCTGATAAATGGAGAAGCCCCTAGTTTTTCTACCGACTGGAAACCCAAAGACTGGGCCGCAGCCATTAAAGAAGAAACAAATCTTAATCTTCCGGCATATCTAGAAGATAGCCGCAACCTAATACTCCACACTGCAATTGACCCAAAAACCGGTGCATCAAAAGACCATGATCTGTTCAGTATTGAAGCTGTTAATCCGGAGGATCATCAATGGCTGGCAAATATAACACTGCCTGATGAAGAAATAACCGCTCAAGAAAAGAAGTCATTATTATTGGAACTAAAGCGTATATTCTCCATGGAATTGCATTGGCTTGGCAAAACGGAAGCAAGCGCCAAAGTTGGCATGACCAAACCCTTTACTACACCGTATGAACATCCTTTAACAAAAGATTCCATGCAGGTCACTATTACTTTACTCAGTGCCGCATGTTTACTGCCAATTGGTATCGAGGTACCACCAACTAATGGCGGTAATGATTTGCTCAAAGCCTACCAGGAAAGCTGGAATGAATTATCAAAAGACAGCCTAAAGCTGATTCGTTTCTACGCTGATCAACAACTCATCGGCGGCAACTATCTTCACAAACGTTATGGAAATGGAAAACCCTATAATCCCCGCATTTTGACTAAAGCGGGTGGCGTATTTGTTTTTGATATTAATGATTTTAACAAGGCTAAAACATTCGTTGAAAAGTGGCAAAAATATGGTCTACCGCAACTTAATGGCTTTTCTGAAAACTGGCATGAAAATCCATATATTGCAGAAAATGGTTATGGTGAAATTGCAGTTAATCTGCAAATAGCTCCAGAACCAAATGGTAAAACATGGCAACCTATTGATGAGGAGGTAATACATGAGTCTGAGTAACTCGGCTTATGATTATGCCCGCGTTCAAATTCACGGCATCCTGACCTGTAAATCCGATTTACATATCGGTGACGGTGATCTTGGCATATTTGAAGAACGTAAAGATAACAAAGAACGGTCAGAAGGTTGCACGGGGAGCTATAACACTGTTTATCTTGATCACGAAGAACGGGCATATATACCTGGTAGCTCGTTACGCGGCTCATTATCTGCACTCCTCGATGAAAATAATGCAACCATTCAGAAACTATTTGGCTATGAACGATCGGTCACAAATACCGGGTATGGTGAGCGGCTCGCAGGTAAAGTACGCATCTTTGACGCACATATGACAAAAACTATCGCAACCGATGGCGACAAAACACCCTATTGGTATGAAAAACGCGGGACTTTTATCAGTCACGGCATTTCTCTGGATGACGTAACCGGCACAACCGAAAAAGGGAAATTATTCCGCTATGAACTGGTACCGGCGGATACAAAATTTGCTGTAGAAATTGAAGCCGACAAGCTTAACAAAAATGAAATTGAAATACTTCTTGGATTGCTCACCCGTTGGAATGGCGCTTCAGCAACTGCTATTGGCAAAGGCACCAGTAAAGGCTATGGACGAATCGAATGGCGCCACACAAAGACAAAAGTCCTAAGTATAGATGCCCTGCATCAATGGGCACATAATGCCACTATAGAAAAACCACCATTCTCTGATATCACTTCGGAAATCAATGCAATTGATATCTCTGCATTGATAAAAAAACAACAACGTTACGAATTTTCAATTGACATCTATCCCCTGTCTCCTTTGCTATGTAACGAGCCCGGTTTTGTCACCGGAGATAAAGAAGACGCCGGTCAGGTTTTCTACGCCCGTAATGACAAAGCAGTGATTCCCGGCTCTACCCTTGCAGGTGTAGTACGCGCGCGTGGACGAAAAATCCTGATGACTTTACTGCATCAAGCCGATCCGCAAAAAGCACTCGATGATATTGCAAACAAAGCAGATAAAATGATTGAGGAACTCTTTGGCAATAAAGACCGGCAAAGTGCGATTGAATTTAGCGATGCTACAGATACAGCATGCACAACTACAAAACACCTACAATATTTCAATGCCATAGATAGATTTACTGGCGGCGTAAAAGAGGGTGCCTTATTTAATGTCGAAGCTGCTCAATGCGACCACCTTGAAACAGAAACCTGTTATCTTAATCTTGGTAGGCTCCCAGAAGGTGACTGGTGGAAAGGATTACTGCTTTTTATTGTGCGCGATGCGGTGGAAGGTGAACTTGCTGTCGGCTGGGGTAAGAGTAAAGGTTACGGTAGTTTGACCATCACACTCAATACAAAAAGCTATAAAGAAATTAATACAAAAAACTACCAAATCAATAATCAAAGTAGTTTGGTTGATGCAATTAATAATGAATTCAATACAGGTACCGCCGAAAATTGGATAAAAGCCTTACATGAAGTAATTAATAATTGCTTGACTAATAAAACAAAGGGCGCAGCATGAGCAGATTTTATCATCCATACAACTTCATTCCCGCAACTGGAAAAGTAGATGGTGTCAATGTCTCCACCGTCAAATATGATTATCACCTACCGCCGGATAAGCAAAAAGGGGCAAGTCAAAATGCACGACATGATTTATACCTAATCAATCAATTCTCAGGGCGTATTATTTGCCAGTTAGAAACGATCACGCCAACAGTGATTGGAAATAAACATGAAAAACAGAACTCGAATAATAATTCTCCCGTAACGATTAAACCATACAGATGGAGAAAGCAACCTGCCATTCCTGCCAATAGCTTACGAGGGATGATTTCTAATATAGTCGAAATTTTGAGTCAATCCTCACTAAGAGTACTAAGTAAAGCCAAAAACAAAAATTATTGGCCCTTATTTGAAGCAATCAACCCTGATTTGTTACCTTGGCATGATAACCGCGAAGAATTAACAGCAGCTGAACTTATTTTCGGCGTAGTTGAAGATAATGAAAAAGATAACGGCGATTCTCGAAATCTGGCTTCAAGAGTCAGATTTTATGATGCCTTGTCAGTAAAATCTTTTACCCCGGATTCAAAAGTTATGTCAGACACACAACTTTTACCAATCATGCCATTAAAGGAAATGGCTGAGCCTGATCCACGTGCAAAAGATGGATATAACTTTAACCTGGGTAAAGGCACGTATAACAATTATTTTTTTAATCCGAATAATGTTAGTCCAACACACGAAGAAGTACGAAATGAATTAAATGGATTGGAGAATAATAAAAATCAAATTGAATCCGTAACACTGTTGCCTCGTGGACGCAAGTTTTATCTCTTGCATCAAAATGAACAGGGTGTTAATTACTATAAAAATGATAAAAATAGTAATGATAGAAAAGCATGCTGCGAACCAATTAAGCAAGGTGAGCAATTTTATTTCCATATCGATTTTGAAAATTTAACTAATACCGAACTAACTCTTCTAAAACAATCATTAGCACCAGACCACACAGACTTCCATCACAGAATTGGTTTGGGAAAATCTATAGGGCTTGGTATCGTAAAAATCAAGATTAGCAGTATTTTTTTAAAGAATAACGCTCAACGCTATTCAGGCATAATCACTAAAAAATACCGCTATCAGGAAATAAATACCCTAGGGCGGTCACTTGATGGATGGAAAAAATTGGAAGATAGATATAGATTTGAAATAGAAGCCATTTCATCTATAGAGCAAATTAAATTGAAAGATGATTTCAGTTTAATAGACAAAACCAGTCAGAACTTATTGAAGCAAACAGGAGACTATAGTTATCTGGATTCAACTTTTAAAGTTCGCTGGCGCGGCAAAGAAGATAAAGGCGCTCCATTACCACTTATGTCATCAGATAATAAGAAGTTACCACCAATTATTCCTCCAAATAAATCCAGTAAAGAACCTCAACAAACCACTAATTATATTCAGACAGAAAGAGAAGAAAACACACCGGAAATCCAGTGGATACGCAACAAGATTTTAGAACATTGCAACATTCCATTTGACGAGCTTTCAGAAAATGTAATTAAAACACGACTTACTAGCCATGATATAGCAAAGCAATGGCGTGATCTTCCAGAAAAAAAACCAGAAGAAATTATATTTAAAATAGCAGTAAAACAACTGGTATTAAACAGTGCAAAAGACCGTAAAATTGAAGGTTACTGGAAAAGTGGAGGCGCAAAACGAGCTAAAAAAATTTATGATGACTGGGAAGCACCCAAACAAATGTGATCAAAATAAAGCGACATTCTCATCAACATTTGTTTCTGACATGAATCATCAATGAAACTTCGCATATACACTTGATGAAATATTATCGACCCGGTGGAGGATCATATCCTGATCATGCCGGCTTACGTCCGGTGCCGGTATCATATGCGGCATACTGGATTATTTAACACATAACTTGTTGAATAACAATGAAAAGACCATTTAAATGCGGTGCGGTCTGTGAAACGGAAAAAACAGCAGAATAAGTTGCTTAATTTTTAAGCGGTATTTTAAACAATAAGTCATAAATTCAAAATGATAGAGAGTAAACTTCATCTTTATTCGATG
>JAGRFM010000054.1 GCA_020446045.1 Nitrosomonas sp. | reverse complement strand
TTAGGCGGCGTGAATTTCGAACTCAGTTGCTTTAGCGATAGGTTTAACGTTAGTTTTCGTCCGTTTTAGTTCGACGAATCCATATTGCTCCATTTTTTTGAGAGTCCGGGACAAATTACTTTTTTGCCTCCCAGATAACTCTGCTAATTCGGTTAGGGATTCGGGCCGGGCTTCCGCTATTATTTTTAGCAGTTCCCGATTGTTCTCATTGAGTACCTCAGCAACTGATTTCAATGTAGGAAACCAGACTTTAGGTTCGCCCTTTTTGGGTTTATATGTTCCCCTGGCAATGGAAATAGCCCTGTCTCTGATTTTGTCCTGGGGCATAACGCCGATAACGATCTTTTTCATATTTTGCCTCTGAATGCGGATATCACTTCTTTTTCAGGTATTCATCAATTTCATGAAAGAAGTCTTCAAGAAGTTGTTCAGGTGAAGAAAATGAGTAAGGAGTGATACTTTCGTCAGAGCTATGATGCTGATGATCATAGGTGATTATTTGTCCGAAATACTTCTTTCTCGACTTAACCTTTACAGCGTGAGCATTATCGAAGCCGAGAATTCTGGCGCCATCAGGACTGTGAAGCGTTAGACTGTATTTAATGCCGTGAGGTCGTTCGGTACTTGGCGCTTTTAGACGCTTCGCTTCTATCTTTATCCAACTTTTGTCTTCTTGAACAAAGATCGATCCGTCGAGATCCAGTAAAGTATCTAATCCTTTATCTCTTTTCATGTTCTCACCAATATTATCATCAGATGATAACACGAAAGCTTTAGAAAAGAACTACCGAAAATGGATAATCCACAATAAAACAATATGTTACTTTCTATCTGGGTAGCCGACCAAGGACTTTCCTCGCCTAACGCCCAAATCACCGACAAATTGTAGCAATGTGAGGCTTGTGCTATTCATAGCACAAACGAACGTTGCGGAAATTTGTCCGTGTGAATTTGCATTGTTAGATGCCTTATTGATGCAGTGATTCTTCTAATGTTTCAGCTACCCATTGGTTAATACTTTTATGCTCAGCAGTTGCCTTCGCTGCAATTTCGCTATGCAATTTTGGAGGGATTCTCAAATTAAATTTCCCGGAATATTCTTTTCTTGGGCTTATTCCTTTTTCCTCGCAAACTTCGAGATATACTTGTAGCGACTTCTTGAACTCTCTACGCAGTTCGGTGGGACTTTTACCATAAAAGTCAGCACTTCCATTTAACCCTAATATCTCGCCCCTAAACATATCAATTTCTGGGTCATATTCGATTTTTGCCTTATAGGACTCATGCTCCATTATATTCATGGGGTTACCTCATTTTTTTCAAGCCATTTTCGTATGCTTGCAACAGCTCCCTTATCTGTGCAGGATGATGGATGAGGCCGGTGAAACACCCTAACCTCATCAAACAAAACCACTGCAATGCGGGAGCCCGCTCGCTCTGAAACATCAGCCCCCAGCGCTACGAAAAGGGATTCGATATCAGACCAGTGTATATTTCCACTGACTGGGCGCTTATAAATAGCTTCTAGGGTTTTCTGGTGTTTTTTCTTCATGCTGATATAGTACTACTTATCGGTACTATTGACAATTCCTTGAGCATCTAACGCCTACAGCAGAGGCAAACCGGAGTGCAGCGTAGGTTTGTCCTGCTGACTGTATTTGTTAGCTTTAATTCTCTGCTTATAGCGACGCGTAAAACCAAAACCTGCAATACCCAAACCTAGTAATGCAATTGTTGGAGGTTCCGGCACTGGAACGGCAATCAATGAATCTAGTGTAACTCTCAACCTTGAACTATCGACTGAAAGTATTGCAAATGCAGAGTTTACATCGGCCAATATTAAATTTGTTGGTATCTCTGTGCTTGCGAAAACATCAGGTATATCTGGCTGCAAAAGGTACTCGCTTAGACCAACTTGCCATTGATAATTATCGAAAGTATTTCCATGAAAACTGAATTGATCAAAAATCAGACCTGAGCCTGAAGAATCGAATGTGCCATTATTTTGAACGGTTAATTGAGCAAGAGGCGAATTAATTGTAGATGCCTCAAAAGATAAATCCCCGACAAATAAACCGAATGACCAATTCTGATTATTTGACAAATATGATTCCCGGCCACCATCGCCAGATGGAGTTACACCTCCAGGTGAACTCCAACTTGCATCATAAGAAAAATAACCTGAAGCTTCTTCTTGGTAGTAGCCAAAATAGTCACCGGTTGGTATGTGATTTATGGTTCCCGTAAATTCATACTTAATGATTGCAGCTGAAGATGCTGAGGTAAATATGAATGATGTGGCTATAACGAATGCTTTAATCCTGTTCATTATTATGTCCTTTGCTCCGATCTTTTCAAAGCTAACGCCTTGCTCACCGGAAAAATGCGAGCGCAGCGAGTATTTTGTCCGGTGGAGCTACTTGTTAGGTACTGTTCCCAATTACTCGGCAGTTTCCAGCGCCATTGTTTTCTTCATTAGCATGATCGAACCAGTAATCAAGAATTGTGCTTTGGGCCTCTGCTTGCTGAACTTCAAACTTTTGCTCGGTGTTCTCTTCATCAAAGGGGGCCAATAGACCTTCCAGTTTTCTACCATCACCGATAATTGCATGTTTGTGAAACAGAACATCTGAGCCGAACACACTACCTTCGGCCTCAATAGTCAAGGTACTACCCTTTTTGACTCGAACCCGGTGAATGAATGGAGTAGATATTTCGTAGTACACGGGATCGTTTGTCGGTGCGTGTTTAATTACATGCTGCGGTGCGAGAAACTCCACTGGAACCCAGAAATTTAATGCCGCGGTTCGATTGCTTAAATCCTCGCGATAAACCTCCATAACCAGCATATCGTCCTTATACGTTTCTTCCCAGCCTGGCAGTAAAATATATGGTGGATCGAAGCCGTCACGGATCAACTTGATTTTGGCTTCATTAGACATGGCTACTTTCTCTAAATCGTTGTTCACTTTCAGCTCATGGAGTGGAGTGAAATAAACGTGATCCGAATGAGCAATCTCCTTGTTTCCCTGAACATTCAATTTCGATCCAAGCAATGTTTTTGAATCGTTGATGAGTTGAGCTGTCTCCGGCTTGGTATGGTGAAACAGTTGCACGCGGATGCCATAGCCATCTTCAAGCTTTGCATCACCGATTGCGTGATCACCAACATCCTCTGGTACAAGCAATATACATTTGAATAGCTGCGATCCGTCATCGAAATCTCTGACAAAATCTGAGTTGCAAAAGTGAGCCTTTGCAACGTATCCGCACGAAATATCGAAATAGACGTCACACATCACCAACTCTTCATGTTTGGCTAGAACGCAAGGCATAAAATTGAACGGCTGAATCCACTTCATTCCACCGCCCCAGTTGAAAAAAACTTGATCCGGGATAATTACTGAAGCGTTATCTGTATGAGCGAGTTTGCATTTAATATATCCGTAGATTTGATGCTTGCCCTGCCCATTACGGCCGTATTCATTGTTATAAATATGATCCGTCAACTTTCTAGGCGGTTGTAGCGCTTGTTTTCGGTAACCACTCATCCTCCTATCCTTGTGTACCTAACAGCATGTTTATGAGGAATGAATCCTCATAAACATTATTATATTATTTCCATTTTACTTATTGGACTACATTATATACCTAAAATAACAGGGTGTTATTATGGACGATTTTTGTTTGACAGTTTGACAGCATGAATATTTGCTATGGCAAGCTGGGTTCAATCCAGTCTTTTTTTGTTTTAGCCTAAATCCGCCTTATTTATTATGTATCGCTCTCCTTTTCTAAATTCCGTTGCTGAATTTATGCTGGTTCGTCGCTATAATAAACGAACCATTAAATCTTATATTGCATGGATTAAGGCGTTTATAATTTTTAATAATCAACGGCACCCCAAAGCAATGGGGGGTCGGGAAGTTGAAGCATTTTTGACACATTTAGCCGTTAAGCGTACGGTTTCTTCCAGTACTCAAGGCGTGGCAGCCTATTCTCCGCTATCAAAATTCTTTCCGGATAACGTAGAATATATCCATATATGACCGTTCAAACGGCAGTCAACCGTCTCAACGCTTCCTGATATTTTTCCACCGTCTGACGGATGACATTTTCAGGCAACTTGGGTGCGGGTGGTTTTTTATTCCAGTCCTGTGCTTCCAGCCAGTCGCGCACAAACTGTTTGTCGTAACTCGGCGGACTGATGCCGGTGCGGTACTGGTCAACCGGCCAGAAACGCGATGAATCGGGTGTCAAGACTTCGTCGATCAGATACAGCTCACTGGTATCGTCAAGTCCGAATTCGAATTTGGTGTCGGCGATGATGATACCCCGCTGCGCAGCATACTCAGCCGCTTCGGCATACAACTGCACCGCTTTTTCATTGACCTTGGCAGTCAGTTCCTTGCCGATCTGCCGCTCCACTTCCGATAATGCTATATTTTCATCGTGCAGGCCTATCTGTGCCTTGGTCGACGGAGTAAAAATCGCGCCACCGGGTATCTTTTCAGCCTGTTTCAATCCCAGCGGCAGTCGGATACCGCAAATGGCGCCGGTTGCTTGATAATCTTTCCAGCCGGAACCGACGATATATCCCCGCACAATCGCTTCAACCGGCAACGGTTTGAGTCTGCGAATGACAAATGCACGACCCTGAACCTGTTCGCGTTCACTGTCAGCAACAACCGATTCGGGAGCAATGCCGGTTAAATGATTGGGAATGATATGCGCGAGTTTTTCAAACCAGAACGCAGACAATGCTGTCAGCAACTTGCCTTTTCCAGGGATTGGATCGGGCAGAATGACATCGAATGCCGAGAGCCGGTCGGTTTGTACGATTAGCAGTTTGTCATCATCCACGGCGTAGATGTCACGCACTTTGCCACGGTGCACGAATGGCAGGCTTTGAATATGGGTTTCAAAAATGGCCGGTTCCAATGGGGTATCCTTTTCCTAATGGAATATTAATGATTTGATAAAGATTCTCTGATATACAATGCATTCGACAATGCTTTTTCAACCGTATCGTCAAGCACCGTAAAATGTCCCATTTTACGGCCGGGACGCGCTTCTGCTTTGCCGTATAAATGCAATTTGGCCGACGATTCGCGTAAAACTTTCGTCCAATCCGGTTCGCCATCCTGCCATACATCGCCAAGCAGATTGATCATGACACAAGGTTGATGCAAAGCGGCATTCCCCAGCGGCAGATTACACAGTGTCCGTACTTGCTGTTCAAACTGCGAGGTCACACAGGCATCAATGGAAAAATGTCCGCTATTATGCGGGCGCGGTGCGATTTCATTAATCAGCAATTGATCGTCCTGCAAAATAAAAAACTCGACACATAATA
Organism: Nitrosomonas sp.; assembly: GCA_020446045.1. Lineage (GTDB taxonomy): Bacteria > Pseudomonadota > Gammaproteobacteria > Burkholderiales > Nitrosomonadaceae > Nitrosomonas. Next base: position 2,084 of record JAGRFM010000054.1, on the reverse strand, counting down.
CACCTGTGTATTCCATTATATCAGCCAGTCTTCTCGCCTCAGTATCGGCTTGCTTAAAGAGCGACGGGCTGACTCTTGCGGGTACAATACTGATATCGAGAATACCGTTGACATGCTGGTTTTCAATTGCCGGAAAACTTTCTATCGCACTCCCGGCGGTTCTCGCCAGCACAATCGAAATTTCACACTGCAATGGCAGTTTTTTTTCCAAAACGCAGGGTACAGCCTTCAAGTCTTCAAATGCCGCCGCTAATTCGCCTTGATTACAGACATGCCGTTGCCCTTTGCCATCGTAGCCGAACTGGCTGACTTTCAGAATCCCCGGAAACAGGTCATGTACGGCGTCAATATCAGTAACCTGTTCAATAACCGCAAACGGCGCAACGGTAAAACCGTTATTCTGTAAATACCGCTTTTCAGCGATCCTGTTTTGTGCGATAGCGACACTTTGCGCATCCGGTCTAACCGGAAGCTGTTGAGCCAGTTGATTTAACGTTTCAGCCGGTATGTTTTCAAATTCAGTCGTCACTGCGGCGCATTGCTCGCACATTTGTTTTAACGCAGCCTGATCGTTGTATGCGGCACAAATAAATTGATCGGCGATTCGGCCAGCGGGGCTGTCTTTATCCGGATCGAGTACGGTGACCTGAAACCCCATTTGATGTGCGGCAATAGTAAACATACGGCCCAATTGACCGCCGCCTAACACGCCGAGCATGGCTCCGGGTTGAATCAATGACATGAGAATTGTTTGAATAGCATAACGACTTAATCAGGTAATTGCATTGCGGCAACGCTTTCGGCCTGTTTGTCACGAAATGTGTTCAACCGTTGCCTGAGTTGACTGTCTTCATTGCTCAAAACAGCAACCGCAAACAAAGCGGCATTGGCCGCACCCGCTTCACCAATGGCGAATGTGGCTACCGGCACACCTTTCGGCATTTGTACAATTGACAGCAAAGAATCCAGTCCTTTCAAATAACGCGAATTAACCGGCACACCCAATACCGGAACCATGGTTTTGGCGGCGATCATACCCGGCAAATGCGCCGCACCGCCAGCGCCGGCAATAATACATTGAATACCCCTGCCGGCTGCGGTTTCTGCAAATTCAAACATAGTATCCGGTGTACGGTGCGCCGAAACGACGCGCGCCTCATGGGGCACACCAAAATCTTTTAATACAGAAACAGCATGCTGCATGACATTCCAGTCACTGCTGCTGCCCATGACTACACTCACCAATGGATTTTTCATGAAACTGCGATTTTAAAACTTCAAATAAAAAGTCATCTGTTGAAAATAACCGGCGTAAAATAATGAATGAACAACAGGTTTCTGATTCAGAAGATGCGTTAATGCAACTTGCTCGTTTATAATATCCGGCTCACGGGATATAATTTTAAACCATATCTGTAAATAAAAGCGCATCACAATGAATTTTCAACGCGGCAGAGCAAAAGAAGAACCCGAGATTAACCTGGTACCGATGATCGATGTGTTACTGGTCATCCTGATTTTTCTGGTCGTATCGACAACCTATTCCAAGTTTGCCGAACTCGAAATTACGTTGCCTGAAGCTTCGAACCAGGAAGTCGAACAACCGGTAGAAAAACCGCAAGCCATTGATATTACCGTCACTGCAATGGGTGAATACACCATCAACCAGGTACCGGTCAGATCCACCAGCATTGAGTATCTACGCGATGCATTGCGGTCTGCGGCCAAGGATTTCAAGGATCCGCTGATCATCATCAATGCAGATGAGAACGCCAAACATCAATCGGTCATCACAATGATGGAAGCGGCGCGGCTTGCAGGTTACAATAAGATCACATTTACCACAGAAATCAAACCCGGGAATTAGGAGGGTGTCGTCATGAGTTATGAACAATTCTGTTTGCTTTTCGGGCAAAAGGATCAAGTTTTTGTTCCGCAGGACATGCTAAGGTATATTCAAGGAACAAAAACGCCGACAATTTTGTTCGAAAAACAAACCCGAAGGGCGCGACAGATTTTTGCGCCTATTTATTCAAAGTACTTGAACATAGCTACGGCTATGCCCCACGTACTTTTCACAAACA
>JAGRFM010000053.1 GCA_020446045.1 Nitrosomonas sp. | reverse complement strand
ATAACTGTGCCATCACCATGACTACAAACTGGGACCAACGGGTAGCGGTACGAAAAGATCGCCCCGCATGATGGTGGTTTGCCAAAGACTCAAATTCATGTCTCGAAACAAATTTTAGAATTTGGGAGAGGATTGTATTACAATGTGCCACGGCCTGATTCTCCAATCTTATTCAATAAGTTATCGTAAATCCTATTGTAACAATTTTGGCCGAATCGGGCCTCCTCATTTGTCAGTTAGCGGGACAGCAGTGATCAGAACTAGTAACTCTCGTTCTTGCAAGTCAAGTGTCAGATCAAGTCTAAACTAAAATACTTCATGATGTCCGATCACTTCTTTACATAGAAAACACATAGCTGTTAACACCAAGCGACTTTTTCGTATCTTAATTACCAAGCGATTCTGTCGTAATCGCTAATTACCAAGGGAAACTGTCGGTCTCTTTTTTACATGTTTGTTAGTGTTCTTTTTTTGAATACTGGAGGCATGTTGAGGATGATTGTGATGGATTCTAAAGCTCAACTCACCGTTGAAATAATTGCTAAAATTGTTGAAGGCAGAATAACAATTGCTAATGGTGCTAAATTACTCAGTAAGTGTCAACGCATAGCATATATTTGCCTATCCAAAATGAATGCATAAACATATGCATCGTGCCCAGTCGTAGCTAAAAAAGTCCCAAATCAGATTCAGCGTGAAACAAAAAAAGCCCCCAATCTGAAGGCTTTTGATGATATTTTAAACTCGGTATTGGATAACGATATCAGTCTACGGGCGTTACTGTCTTGCTGTTAAGTAGCAAATTTGGCGGTGGGCCGATCGGCTCAAAGTTTCTTAATAGCGGAACATCGTCCTTGTAAATCCAGCGAATATCCATATCGTAAGTACCGTACGGACCCCAACTGCCGGTAAATTTCTTGCCATCCGGAGTAAATGTCCAACACATATCCTCGCCACCTGTATTGATGGTGTCGCCAAGGTTTGTCGGTTCCTGCCATTCGCCATTTTCATCTTGATGCGAAATCCACATATCATGTCCGCCTCGGGAACCTAGATCAGTCCGCATACTGGTAATGACCAAACTCTTGCCATCCTTCGATAATCCGGTCCAGTGCATATGATCCCGTTGAGGGGAGTTGATTTTCGTGCCTAAACTTACGGGCTTTTGCCATACACCATCTTTTTTTTCAACTTTCCAGATATCGCTGTCCTCCGTTACACCCGGTTGATTATAATTAAAGTAAATCAAACTGTCGGAGACAATTATCGGACAATGCTCTTCCCCGGTCGACGTGTTGATGTTTGGTAGTTCCGGCACATCATTCCAGTTTTTAGCGGACTGCCAGATACCATCGACTTTCTGAACCACGTAGAGATCGCCTGACAGAATATTACCTGGTTCATATCGCGTGAAATAAATAACATTGCCGTCATCCGAAAAACTCGGTTCCAATTCCCAGGCAGAAGTATTGATGTTCGGTCCTACAGTCGGATCAATGCCCGGCCCCAGATGAATTGGTGGTTGCCAGGTATCGTTTTCATAGTGGGACATCCAGATATCAAAGTTATAAGGATTGCCGGGCGACTCGATACTGCCTTCCCGGGTAGATACAAAAATGGCTGTCTTACCGTCCGAACTGTAGGTGATTTCGAGTTCTGCGCCGGGCGAGTTAATCGGTTCTCCCATACTTTGTGTGACACGCGGCGCCTCTGTAACTGCTCCAGCGCTTGATCCGTGCATACCCGGCATTGCGTAAGAGACGTTATTGATCAGAATAGCTACTAGTGCAACAAAGCTTATTTCCAAAAAAATAAGTTTATCTTTCATATCAATTTTCCTTTTTTGATAAATACAGTTTACTTACCATTACTTCTGACGACGTTAATCATATTGCTTGATTTGCAATTGAAATTCGTGATGCATTGACTATTCTTGCGATATTTAATGCAACAGTGCAGTTTCAAGCGCAGTTTAAAGTAGACACGAGTACATTATGGATTCATACCGTCATAACATATCGCCATAATCAAATTAATGTTCTCGAGAATATTTTTCCTATGTTTTTTCCGCTTCAAATAATATTGCTTGCATCGGATAGCGAGTAGGGTTTGATCCATATTTTTTTATTAAGGCTTCTGCAAATGTTTCGACTATCTTCTCAGGATCAGTGCCGCCACGCTCTCTTATTTCAAAGATGACAGGACTGAATATCAATCCACGCGCGAAGGCCAAAACGTCCGGAATTTCGTGTTCTCGTTGCTGAATGGAAATCACTATACGTTCAAAGCCTGAACGAATGAGCATCTCTTTGATAGGGTCGATTTCATGACAGGACACGGGATCAAACAGGAATTTGGGCGTGTCCGACGGAAAGAATTGTTTGAGAACTTCAAAACTTAAACTGGCAAATGGATTATAATGTTCCGAATCCCAGACATTAAACAGGTAGCGTCCCCCATGTCTTAACGTTCGATACGTTTCACGAAAAGCTGCTGCTTTATCAAAGAACATCACCCCAAACTGACAGACGATTGCATCGAACATTTCATCTTTAAATGGTAGCTCAGTAGCGTCAGCGTTTTGAAATGTTACCTGCTCATGAGGATGGAATTTTTTCCGAGCAACATCCAACATGGATTCACTAATATCGATTGCAGTCAATTGTGTGTCCTGGGCGAGGACATTACGTAATTTACGAGTCACTATACCCGTACCAGCAGCAACTTCGAGTACATCTCGGAGTGCTCTTTCTGCGGTACGCCGTGCAATTTCATATCCATAGTGTTCGAACAAAACTGGACCAATATTTTGATCATAAGGAATTGCGACATCACCAACATAGCCAGCCATTGAATTCTCCAGTAAATTTTAATTACAAAGATAAAAACCAGATTTGATTATCTATCTGGGTTCAATTATCAATATCTAAATAGCGCGATATGTTATTACTAGAAAAATTAATCGAGTATTCGTCTGAGGTTATAGAAAAATGCCGCTACTGCGCCCAGCAAAAGCAAAGGCCAGAACTGAACGAAAGGCTCATACCATTTCGTGCCGACCGTAATCGGGATTTCCAGCATGAAATCAGTTCGGTGTTCGTCTACCCCTGTGAGACGTATGAAATATTCCCCTAGTTCATTGATGTGGATGTCCTGATAAATAATGCCGGATTGATAATTTTGGGCGGGAATCGACAGCAGTTCCTGCTCTGACACTCCATCGGTTTCCTTAAACAGGCTGAGTGCTACATGTTGTTCGCGCATAGATATGGGATGCAGCAGATCTATTGTAATACTAAGCAGGCCCGGACTTGGCACCTTGCCACACAGAACGGGAACGGACATCGCGCTCAGCGCATCAGTCGGTATCTCGTAATCATGGGGAATAAAATAAGCTGAATAGCCGATCAACAATGTATCGGATGCGATCGTACAGGTACCACCACGAAAACCCTTGGGATAAGTTTCTGACATATCCCCTTGGGAACTTACGTGAAACTGCATACCAATTACAACGATACTCATTAACATTACCATAATAATTAAGAGGCGTTGTCTATGTACCGAGAAATTCTGCCAGATTTTGGTCATTTTTACTCCCTTGAATTATTCCAAATAATCATAAGGTCGACATACCTTGTCAATCTTGTTTGCCTTCACTTCTGTATTTTTGCTATAAAAATACAGATTCATTTTGTATTGTTCAGAATATCCTCTGCAGCCATGCGGCCTATGCGCGCAATGTCGCTATTTCCGGTAACCATCGTCGTCACGATGGCGCCATCGATCAGCAGATTTAGCTTTTCCGTTACCGTCTGCGGATCCTCCACACCACATTCCGCAACCATTGTCTGAAATCTGGCGCTGATTTTCTCCCTATAGCTATTGGCAACTTCTTGTACCCAGCCATTGCTCTTTTCATGTTCAGCCACAGCATTGATAAATACACAACCATAGAAATCTTCACTGTCGAACCAGTCTCGCATCAAGTCGAACAGTGCCAGAATACGGTCGACCGAAGAACACTTCATTGCTGGAAGCTCAGAATCGAACCAGCGGAACCATATCTCTGCTTCCGCCTCAAATACGGCCTTTAGCAAATTTTCCTTCGAACCGTAGTGGGTATAGAGGCTACGCCGGGAAACTCCTGATTCTTCGATGATTTTGGCAATCCCCGTGGCATGAATGCCCATGCGGCAAAACAAACGGCGCGCCGTCAGCAGTATTTTTTCCTCTACAGAAATCTTTTCAGACACCATTTTTAAGCTAATCGAGCATAATAATATTGGTTTCCAAACTAATAGAACCATGAATTCTTAACCATTGAAGTAAGTGATTCACTTCAAATCCAATTGTCACCCTACTTCACTCCTAGTTGCCTCCTGATCTTTCTGGCAATTCTGCCAGCTTCGATACGAATTTCCCGCAATTGCCCACTAAGAGGGTTGATTTGACCTATAAAATAAAGGCGAGGCGCTTCTTTAAATTCCTGATCACCGGAAATTTTGGACCTGCCCCTCTCGTCAACAATTCCATGTATCTGAACAAGTTCACGGATTCCGGTATGAAAACCGGTTCCAGCAACAATCACATCTGGCTCCAGCGTCGTCATGGTATTATCATTGTTCCGTGCTGCTCTAACGGTGTTCAGAACATGTACTGTTCGCCCTGAAATTTTCTGTATCGATCCGACAATTTTGATCCGGCCAGCACGGATATCATCTGCGAAAGGCCCGTATAAAATCGGTACTACGTTATTTATAGCGTATTGCTTAGTAAGGGACATGACCGGATAGGGTAAGCCATACGGTGTCAAATCACCTACCATCCAGCGTTGCAGGAAATTCAACAAAGTGTCTACCAGTCTATCCGGTAAATATCTTAACCATATTCCTATCCCTACGATCGGAATACCACAAATACTTTTGGGTAGAAGGTATGGAGCTGTTCTAACAGACATTGTTACCGAACTTGCGTGTTCAGTCAGCCTACTGGCAATTTCAGCCGCGGAATTGCCGCTACCGATTACTAGCACACGCTTTCCTGCATAGTCCTGCGCCCGTTTGAATTTTGAAGAATGAATGATTTTTCCTGGAAAGGTTTCTTTCCCTATCCATTCGGGAATCACCGGAATGCGACAAGTGCCAATCGCCATAACAATTGCACGTGACTCAAATTGCCGATTATCATCGCTGGTGACCAGCCAGATATCATGGCTACGATCATAGTCGACTCTATCGATTTTAATTCCAGTCTGTACGGTAAAACCACCTCGGGCAGGAAAAGTTTCGAGTAGATGCACGACCTCTTCGCGCGTAGGCCATGCTCCGGCAGACCGCGGAAATTTACTGCCAGGTAATCCCGAAAAGAAACGGCCCGTGTTGAGGCGCAGACCATCATAATGATTGCGCCAGACATCACCTACAGTGGGAGTGCGTTCCAATACCAAGGGCGTTAGCCCCACTTTTGTCAATTCATATGCCGCCGATAATCCTGCCGGACCTGCACCGATTACTGTCACATCATAAGCATTGCTGATTTTCATTTTTTCCTTTCACATCTTCGATCAGGGGCACTAATTGATTTATATGTTCTGAAGGATTGCCCTAATTAATAATAGATTCCCTGTTATGAAGATTAAATCGCTGACTCCGAATGGTGATGAATTTCGACATGAACCGGAACCGGACGTAGGATGGTGTCTGGTATAGGGGCCGTTAGCTGTAGTTTCTTCAAAAGCGTGGTTACTTCTTCCTGTGGTGCATCAGTTTGTATCTCCACGACAATTTTTATTTCTTCAAATCCAGGATTACCAGACTCTATCGCATAAGCCGCTCGGAAATTCACCCGCCCTGAGACATGCAACCGGAGTGATTCCACATTGACTCGGGCAGCAGATAATCCGCCGATGTAAGTGGCAGTGAGACAATGGCCAACCGCGGTAAGTAGAAGATCCTGCGGTGTAACACCCATGCCCTCTCCACCGTAGCGGACCGGTTCATCGCCGATGATCATCTGACTGCCATTTACGCACGTGGTAGTGTGGTAACCGTTATCCCAAACAATTGTTGCCCGGCAGTAAGGTTTGGCAATGTCATTGCCTCCTCCCATTTTAATTTGATCGTATATGATTTGAGATTGCTCAAGATTAATTCCATTGACGATATTTTTGATATTTAAGTCAACCATCATCGGACCTCCTTGACAAACAAGTTAAAGAAATAAGCTCCTTGCATTCTTATCGAACATTTTGATCGTTCGATACTATTTCTGTTGTTCACTTTGAAATAAGTAGACCAATCATTCTCTTTTTTGAAGCATAGTATACTAGAAGTAGTGAATTGACAAGATTGGATTATTAAATTTTGATGATACTGGATCTGCGATATAAGAGGCTGGCAGTCAAGCCGATTCATGCTGCGTCACCGGTCCAACCAAAAGCTGTTGTGACTAATCTTCTCTCGTCTTAGGATGTTTTTTTGCTCATAGAATGACTTAATTTTTTTGATGGAAAGAGAGCCCATCCCAATGGGTAAATAAATAAAATTAATAATAAGAATGTGCGTTGCATTTTCCAATTCCAAACTGGTTGGGTAAGTGCCGCCTTCTTCAAGATCGGGACGATTGCATACAATGAAGGCCGATATCTAAAAATGTTAATGATGTCGACATTCGCACCCAGGTGCGTGTGCATGACTTGTCTGATCAGTTTTTGGTTGCAACGAGCGTACTGCCAGATCACGGCCACGGGTCATGTTGCCATGCATCGCAGGAGCAGAAAGAATCACTTTTTCTGCCGCGCTCCCACATGCCGGACAATACGGTTTGGGTGCATTGATCGAATGGCGCGCTTCAAATTTGCGTTTGCATTGTATACACAAGTAGTCATAAGTTGGCATTTGGCATCCATATTTTTTACATTAATGAGATTTCTCAGAAACGTTAAAGTGTGACCACTTGTTATGCTAAGTGGTCACACTATTAAGTTTTTTGTCTTGAACTTAGCTCCAACGAGGTGGCTGTTGGCCTTTGACACCGAATTGCGCTGAAGTAACATCAGTCCTGGCCCGTTTATCGGCATCTCGCGTTGGGGCTCTCAACCGGCGTGTCTCAACTTCCCAGACCCAACCGCTAATGATTACATCCTTGGGAATGAGAGGATGATTTTTAAATGCTTCGATGGTTTTCATGCAGGTTTCATCCACGTCGTCCATCATTCCGATCCACTTGGCAAAAGCTCCCTTCTCCAGCTTCTGCTCTGGCAGCGTAGGATCCAATACGATATTATCCGGATCGATTCCTTTATCTCGGAAAACCTTTTCCAGATCAGTCGCATTTGCAGATAACATGCCGCATTGAGTATGCTGCACAATGACAATTTCCTTAGTGCCAAAAAAATTACAAGTTAGCATCGCAGAGCGAATTGCATCGTCGGTGACAATTCCTCCGGCATTACGGAAGCAGTGCGCATCGCCATGACCTGCTGGGGTATCGACATGGATACCGAGCGCTTCATCTATTGGTAAGCGTTCGTCCATGCACGCAAGCACCCACAACTTCCGGTTATTATGCCCGGCCGGCCCATGACGACGACGTTGTGCCCAGTGATCATATGCAGCTAAGCGTGTATCCAATTCTTCTTTGAGAGTTTTCAATTTTGAGTCTCCTCATTAATAGATTGCAATTTAAATCTTCCTAAAACGATCTAGTTTCACAGTAGAACCTAGAGGGATTTCTAAGAGTATTTAACCCATGCATCTAGTTATTTTCAGATGCTATAAAATTACATGCAAATAACGTGCCACTGAGCTAAAAATAATATTTATTCTTAATTACAATAAGTTAGATTTTATTTGTTGCTCTATTAGTGAACTTATGCTTCAATTAGTGAAGATGAACTTCACGCATGATCCATAATCTATGAACAACAATCCTCTTTCTGAGTTAACGCCGATATTTTTTTTGCAAACTTTCATTCTTGAACTGATACATGCCAGCGAACAACAGGGACAAAAGCATTGTGAACAGTTGATTGAGCATATAGCCCAAACGGCAGGATGCTTTTTTGAAGAAACTTATCGAGAAAATACTCATAAAAGTGAACAGTTCGATAATGAGAGCTATACCGAACTGATACTTGGTATCAAAAACAATATCGGTGGGAAATTCTCACTAGTCTCCAGTGATCAGGACTGTATTACAGTTACCAACTCTCGCTGTCCTTTTGGCGAACAAGTCACCAAGTTTCCTGAATTATGCAGGATGACTTCCAGCGTATTTGGAGGCATCGCAGCCAGAAACTTTGGTTATGCCAAAGTTGATATCAAAAAAAGTATTGCTCGCCAGGATGGCAGATGTGATGTATGTATTTACACCAATCCACAGGCAGCAAAAGGGCATGCTGGCATGGAATATACTGATACAACACCAGTCAAGGAAATTAACGATGCAAATGAATTACAGTGCCGAATTGAAACTAGTATGCAAAGGCTTTGGCAGAAACAAAATAGGCTAATATCAGAAAAACATCAGCCTCCTGCAATTATCGCAAAATCACCAATGATGCAGGAAATACTGCAATCAATCGAGGTTATTGCCCCTACCTTGGCAACGGTTCTGATTCAAGGCCAAACAGGTGTAGGTAAAGAGCTGATAGCACGTGCCATTCATGCGATGAGCAATCGTTCCCATAAACCATTCATCGCCATTAATTGCGGCGCAATTCCAGAAAGCCTGATTGAAAGTACCTTGTTTGGACATGAAAAAGGCGCTTTCACAGGAGCCATAGAAGTACACCAAGGCTATTTTGAACGATCTGAAGGCGGTACTTTGTTTTTGGATGAAGTCGATTCGCTGTCGCCAGCAGCACAAACCAGATTGCTTCGTGTGATCCAGGAAGCAGAGTTGGAGAGGGTTGGCGGCAAGCAAACTTTGGCGGTTGATGTGAGAATCATCTCAGCAACAAATCAGAATTTGGAAAGTCTTGTTAAGCAGGATATGTTCCGCAATGACCTATACTATCGCATCAATGTAGTGCGTTTAAGTATTCCTCCTTTGGTCGAGCGATCAGAAGACTTGCCTTATCTTGTGCAATTGATCATTCAGCGATTGAACAAGCGATATAACAAACAGGTTAAATCAGTAAGCCGTGAAGTTATGCAGAAAATCCGCGCCTATCATTGGCCAGGCAATGTCCGTGAGTTGGAAAACATTCTAGAGCGTAGCATCTTGTTTGTTAGTGGAAAAGAAATGACTGAACTGGATATAGAGCTTCGAACTGAAACAAAAAGCATTGGTGAATGGAAAGACGAAAAAGAACATGCTCTTACTAAAATTGAAAAATCATTTCTAGAATCAGCTCTGAAGCAACATCACGGAAATATAAAAAGAGTTTCCGAAAATATGGGAATTTCATCACGTGCAATTTACACCAAACTAAAAAAACATAATATTAACTTGGCAGATTTTCGTCCTCTTGATTGAGAACCATTACTCACATTTGTATCCCGTCAACACAAACTGGGCAAAATAGTTTGGTTGTCCTGACTGACACGGCCTGACTTAGATTATCAAAAGACGAATCGGTAAAAGCGCTGCCTCAATTTGATGTGGATTAAGATCAATACACGCGCCAAACAATACGTGCCCAGATCGATCAACTCCCGCTACTACCAATTCGGCTTAACTCATGCACGTAGTAGTTGGCATAGTAATCCATGATCATATTTTCGGTCTCTTTGGTCTTTTGCATGGGATTCTGATTTATATCTGTCATTCATTACTGAATCTGCGGTATGTTTGTTAATTTGTTTCATAAGTTAATTTTAGATAAGCAGTGATCCTTTCAAGGTCAATCTGAATCGCTCCGGGTTTGCAGGAGATTCTATTTCTTGGGAGGATAGAGTAATGAGAAACAAGTGAGGTATTCGCCGGAGATTCTGGAATGGGCTTAATCTGACAGTTTGTAGTTATCGTACAGTATCGACTTGTTTAATTTAACTGTCCGATACCTCTCAAGCATCTGAATGTTCATCTCTTTAATCGATAGTATTCGCGCCGTGATATGGAAGCTATTTGGCTCTACAAATTAGAAGAGTGGGGGTTGAAACAGGCTAATCGTAAAATCGACGAGTTGTCGGTTACTTGCATTAAACTGAACCCCTCGACTTTAAGTCGAGGGGTTCATGGTTTTAATCAATTACTTTATAAAATCAAAACTATGCTCTTAAATCTATGGTCATGTCGACTCGAAGCCGACTGAATACAGTTTTTGGATAATGATTTAGCGTATGTTCTTCGGACATACCACTTAACTTTGTTTCGTCTAACGAGGGGTTTCAACCATCACCAAAAGAGACACTGAAAAAACAGCTTGCCACGATAATTGTTAATCAACAGGTTTCAGTTTTAGAGTCAGCTCAAATAAAAAAGTTGGTTAAGAAATTGATTGTGCCAAATTTGTACCAGAGTAAATATTAAAAAATTGAAAACAGGATTTTTAATCGGTGGACTTAAATGTATCGCTGCGGCCTCGTGGTGTGCCCAGTTGAAAACCGCTAAAAGTCAATTTTACGTCTTTGGTGTCGAGTCGTTCTTCCGATTCTGTTCAATCCCGGATTTTATATGCTGTTCAAGCATAAGCCATCTTTTTCAATCAAATCATACTCCGCATTTCAAAGCTTCCAGGGTTTCTCCAAAATCAGATTGCAGTGAAGTTTTGCTCCATTTGTCACTTTTATAAAATTAATGATAAGAGAATGACACAAAATTTCTAATAATTCCAGATGCCATCATCACCTTCTTTCAGGCACGATCCATTAGCATCCAATCCGTAGGGACACTCTATTTTTTCACCAGCAATTTTTTTTTCATAATTTTCCCTTTCTCTTTCATTAATCGTCACCGAAGGGCGACCACACGCGGTTATCAGCATAACCGACAGAGCAATAGTAATCGCATTAACACGAATCATAAAATAACTCCCTATAAGTTTCATAATTACCTTACCGTGGGTATAATTGAATTCTCATGAAGAGATATGCCTTCATAGAAATATTTGCATATGGTGTCTGCCCGAAAATCAATTATCTGATTGTTCAAGGGGCGGACGGGGGGATACAACGAACGAGGTCTCACGCAAGTATTGAATCTCCTGCAAAAAGGGCGCCTGATCAGCGATACATGTGTATGTTCAGTTCAATTGTGTGCCAGTTGGATAAATAGCAGGCTCCGACAAGGCGAACATAAAGTCGAACAACTTGATATTCACACTTCCTTTGTTTTTCTTCACGATAATTTCCACAAAATTTTCAGAGTGGAATTATCTACTGCTTCCTATATAGAATAAATACCGTTTTCTAGATAACATTGATCCATTAATGGAGCAATCCCCATGTGGGATTTTTGCATGTTGATTGACAGAATTCAGAATACTCACATATTTCAAGAATGCTCCGCCTTTTCGTCCAATTTTGCCTTGCACTGTACCCATTGATTGAATCTAGAACAGGCTCTAAGAGGAAATTTCGGCATTCTGTTACACCTTGCCCAGGCGCTCCCGTAAGAACTTAATGAAGTGCTGTGTTTTTGCAGGCAGTAACCGGGTTTCCGTAACGGCATAAACGGATACCGGAGTTCCATGCCATTGGGGGAGTACGCGTTGCAATCGTCCATTGGCGAGATCGTCAGCGACAATTTTTTCCAGCATCATGATGATGCCCATATCAAGAGTTGCCAAGCGGCAAATCATACCGATACTGTTGAGCTTGAAACGACTATTAATAGAAATTTTGGTAGTGTTCACTCCATCGTGAAGTGTCCACGTATTGGCTTTCATGATGCTCAGACACTCATGATGCGCCAGATCGGCTGGCTTGACAGGATCTCCAGAGCGGTCAAGATAACGAGGTGAAGCGTAAAGATACGCAGGAAGCGCCGCTAGTGGGCGCGCGATCAATTGCGAATTTTCTGGCTCTCCCATGCGGATTGCAACATCGAAAGGCTCACTTACTAGATCGACCCACCGTGACGTAAGATCGAAGTCAAAGACGATACTCGGATAGAGTTTTGCAAATTCGGTGATCAAAGGTGCCATGTAGGTCACCGCAAAGTCTACAGGCAGCGAAGCGCGTAGCACGCCGCTGGGCTGTGCGAGCATTTCACCAAGTTGTTCATGCGCGAGTTTGGCTTCATTGACTATACGCTTACAACGCTCATAGTAAATCTGGCCAGCCTCGGTTAACTCAATCTTGCGTGTTGTACGGTGCAAAAGGCGCAACCCAATTGCCTTTTCCAGCATACTGATTCGCCGCGACAGGGTTGAATTCGGCATTCCGATAATATCTGCAGCACCGCGAAAGCTCTTGGCCTTAACAACTTCCACAAACAGGGCCATGTCATTCAGAAATTCCATAGTTAATGCTCCATTGATGGAGCAATGTTATCCGAAAGGGAGTATTTATTCTACATAGGAAGCAGTAGATAATTCCACTCTGAAATTTATGTGAAAATCATCATGAAGAAAAACAAGGGAAGCATCAAAAAGGAAACATGGGGATCAAGCTATTAGGTCTTGCCTTGATTCTATTGAGTTTAGCTGTTAGAGATACAGTAGCCAAGGAAGGTGCTGACCAGTATCCGAACGGTGCCGAGAACTGGCTAGCGGGTGCGGCGCCACCTGTGGGTAACTACTTCCTTAACTATTCCGGTCACTACAGCGGTTCCTTGCGTAATGGCGACGGCAATAAGGTATCAGAAGCAACACTCAGTGCTTGGTTCAATGCATTTCGCTTTATTCGCATCACCGATACGCGTATTCTGGGGGGTAATTACGGTGCGCATATTGTCATACCAATAGTGCATCAAAGTATGAATTGCGGAGACTGTACCTCAGTTGCTGGACTAGGTGATATAACTATCAGTCCGGTCGGTTTCTCCTGGCATTTGAGTAACTGGCACTGGGTGGCAGCATTGGATATTCGCATACCTACCGGCAAGTATAAAGCCGGTAGTCCGCAGAAGAGCATCGGCACCAACTACTGGAGTATCGAACCACTCTTTGCAGTAACCTGGCTCTCCGAAAATGGGTGGGAGATATCTAGTAAGTTTATGTATAACATCAAGAGTACGAATAAGGAATTTCGTACGGCCATCGGCGAACCGGAAATGGACTACGCATCCGGTGACGAACTCCATATTGATTTTCTTGCCGGAAAGCGTTTTGGTTTGTGGGGCATTGGGCTTTCGGGCTACTACCTAAAACAGACAACCAACGACAAACTCGGTGGACAGATAATTTCGCCAGCACTCGGTTCTTGGTCCTCGGGGCGCAAAGGTGAAGTGCTTGCGATCGGCCCCAGTGTGATCTACAACAGTCCGACCGGAACGATATTAATTGCACAGTGGCAAAATGAAATGTACGCAACGAATCGTTTCCAGGGTTACATGGCTTGGCTGAGGTTGAACATCCCCTTCTGATGCTTGGTCACTTGCT